>CANSQW010000001.1 GCA_947649215.1 uncultured bacterium
CCGGAGCCCGAGCGCGCCCCGGAGCCCGAGCCCGCCCCGCGGCCAGGGCCCGCGGCCGACCCCGCCTTCGTGTGGTCGCTGACCATGGAGTTCGAGGGGACGCGCGACGACGCCCAACGCGTGGCCGACGCCCTGAGGGCCGAGGGCGTGACCGGGGCGTCGATCAAGTGCAAGGGGGAGGTGCGCCGTGGCTAGCGAGATCGTCCAGTACCAGGCCGACAACGGCCAGGACATCACCGTGACCGAGCAGGACGTGCGCGACCTCATGGCCGCCAACGGCAACGCCACGGGGAACATCACGTCGCAGGAGATCAAGACGTTCATGCGCCTCTGCCAGGCGCAGCGCCTCAACCCCTTCACGAAGGACGCCTACCTGGTGAAGTACGGGAGCGGCCCCGCCACCATCATCGCCGGCAAGGAGACCTTCACCAAGCGCGCACAGCGCAACTCCAAGTTCCGCGGCTTCGAGGCGGGCATCACGGTCATCGAGGCCGACGGCAAGCTGTGCCAGAGGGCCGGCTCCATGCTGCTGCGGGGCGAGTCCCTGGCAGGCGGCTGGTGCCGGGTCTACGTCGACGGCTACGAGGCCCCGATGTACGACGAGGTGTCCTTCGCGGAGTACAACACCGGCAAGAGCAACTGGCTGAAGATACCGGCGACCATGATTCGCAAGGTGGCCATCTGCCACGCCCTGCGCGAGGCGTTCCCCGAGGACTTGGGCGGCCTCTACGGCGCCGAGGAGATGGACCAGGCCTCCGCGCCCTACGAGGCGCCGCGCGAGGCGGTCGTCGAGGCGGTCGAGCCGGCACCCCAGGCTGCCCCGGCGTCCCCCCTCGACGCCTACAGGGCGGCCCTCACCGCAGCCAAGCGCGAGCGCGGCATCCCCGTGCCCGAGGCCATGGAGGAGGTCTCACGGCAACTCGGCAAGCCGCCGGAGAAGTTCTGCGAGGCCGACGTGGCCGCCGCCGTGAGCATCGTCCAGCGCATGGCCTGGCCGCTGGAGGACGCCGAAGACGAGCCCTACGAGGTGGAGCTCGTCGCGGAAGACATCGAGTTCTAGGAGGCCGCATGAGCTTCACCTGCTTCGACAAGTTCAAGAGGGTGCTCGACGGCATCCCGGACGAGGGCGACCGCAAGACCATGGCCCTCGCCATCATCGAGTACGGCCTCACCGGCGCCGACCCCGGGTTCTGCTACCCGCTCTCGGCGATCTTCGAGGCCGTGCGCGAGGACATCGACAACTCGCGGGACGCCCGGGAGAACAACAAGGGCGGCCGGCCCAGGGGCTCCAAGACCAAGCGCAAGGCCACCGCGGCGCCACCGGCCGACGCGGGCGAGGTTTCCGCTGCCGGCGAAAACGGGGGTTCCGAAAACCAGAAACCCCCGTTTTCGGAAGGGGGAACCCCCGTTTCGGAGAACGGAAACCAAAGCCAATCCAAGCCAGGCCAGACCATTCCATGCCAAGACAACCCCCTACCCCCTTCGGAAGGCTCCTTCGCGGTCATGTGCCTCGGGGCCCTCAACGAGGAGCTGGGGCGGGACTACACCCACCTCCCGGCGCCATGCGCCCGCACCCTGCGCCAGGCCCAGGGCCGCCACACGGTCGAGGAGGTCCGCGCCATGGTCGCCTACAAGCGCGACGAGTGGAGGGGCACGCAGTTCGCAAAGGCCCTGACGCCGAACACGCTGTTCAGCCCCGACCACTTCGAGCAGTACATGGCCCAGGCCGCCGGGCACCGGGAGGAGGAGAGCCGCTATGCCGCCTACGACTAGCTGCCCCCACTGCGGGGCGCCCCTCGAGCCCCTCACGGTCGTCGTCAACGGGAGGGAGGTGCGGGTGGCCACGCGCCCCTGCCCCTGCCCCGGGGCGGCGGCGGAGAGGGCCGAGCTCGAGCGCAGGGAGGCCGACGAGGAGCGGGCGCGCCTCGTGCGCCAGGCCGCCAGGCGCGTGGAGCGCGCGGGTATCCCGAGGCGCTACGCCGAGGCCGAGCACCCCAAGGCCCAGGCTGTCTCGGCCAAGGTGCTCGCGGGGCGCGGGGTGTACCTCCACGGCGGGAACGGCACCGGCAAGACCCACCTCGCCTGCGCGGCGGCCCTGCTGTGCCTGATGCGCGGCATGGACGTGCGATTCGCCGTCGTTCCCTCCCTGCTCGAGGGCATCCGCTCGCGGAGCAAGGGCGCTGGCGAGGCCGTCTCGTCGCTCTCGAGCTGCGGCCTGCTCGTCCTCGACGACCTGGGCAAGGAGGCGGCCTGCACCCCCTACGCGGCCGAGCGCCTGTTCGACATCGTGAACGAGCGTTACAACTCGATGCTCCCGGTGGTCGTTACGAGCAACTTCACCCGAGGCGAGGTGGCCCGCCGCATCAGCGAGGGCGAGGTCGGCGTGGCCATAGCGTCGCGCCTCGCCGAGATGACCGACTCCGTCCACCTGGACGGGGCTGACAGGAGGATCCATGGCTAGGGTGTCGACGCTGCCGGAGATGTGGCGGCCCCTCATGGGCAGGCCGTCGGTTCGCATGCCGTGGTGCCCGGTCTGCGGGCGGCCCGGCCCCCTCGAGCAGCACCACCCGGTACGGCGCGGGGCAGGCGTCCTCTACGACGAGCACGGACGGGAGGTGGCCAAGCCCACGATCACGCTGTGCGGCTTCGGGAGCAACCTCAAGGACGCCGACGGCAGGCCCTACTGCCACGGCCTGGCCCACCACAACCGGCTGCACTTCCGCTGGGCGGAGACGAGGCAGGCGAGCCGGGCGCTCGGGGACCTGCCCTTCCCCGTCTGCGGGGGCCACTGGGAGTACCTGCTCCTCGACGAGCCGGCGGACTACCTCGCGGCCCTGTCGATGCCGGGATGGCGGAGGCTCGGGTGATGTGGGCGCCGGAGCCCTGGCACACGCCCCAGGACGCGGCCAGGATGCGCGAGGCGTGGGCGTGGGCCTGCGAGCACGGCACCTGCGGGGACTGCGCGCACGCCGTCTGGTGCCCAGGCACCGACGTGGGGGTGTGCGAGATCAGGGTGGACGAGGAGGACGTCTCCTGCTGGTGGGTCGAGCCGGGCCTTAGGGCCAGGGAGATGGGATGCGACTACGAGCCGGCGTACCCGTACGCCGAGGAAGGATAGGACATGGGAGAGAAGAAGACGGGCCTTGCCGAGAGGCTGCGCGAGGCTTACGAGGGGCCTGGCTGCACGCCGATGACGATCGCCCGAACCGTCGGGCTCGAGGAGCCCAGGTGCTGCGAGCGGGGCTGCGGCGTGTGCCTGAGGCGCATGCTGTCCGCGCTGGCCGACATGGTGGACGCCGAGGTCGCCGCGGCCCGCGAGGAGAGCGCGCGTGAGGGCATGGCGGTCATCGCCGCGGCCGAGGGCTGGCCGGCCCTGCGGGACGGCGAGTCGGTCGTCAAGTGGGTGGATCGCGCCTGGCTGCCCCGCCCGCGCTACAAGGGCGGCGAGCCGGTGGAGGTCGGCGGCCGTGCCGCGACCCTGGCCGGCAGGGTCAGGAGCTACCGGGTCTCCGACAGCGGCTGCTGGGTGCTGTTCGGATGCGACGACTACGACATCGTCATGGGGTCGCGAGACACGCCGGTGGCGCCCCTGCCCGAGGATACCCAGGAGGACATCGACGCCGAGGCGTCCCTGCCGCCTACCGCCTACTGCGCCCAGCGGGGCATCAACCTGGGCGACGACCCAGACCGCGAGAAGGCGACCTCAGCCATGGTGGCCGACCTGCTGCGCCGCCAGCGCGAGGTGTGCGAGAAGGGAGGCGCGAAATGATCCCAAAGAACGTGACGATGAAGAGCTGCGTGGGCAAGCGGGCCGTTGCTGACTGCGACATCGAGAACAGGTTCGGAGTGATAGTAAAAGGCTCTGAGGTCAAGATAACCGGATCAAACAGATACGGCATGGAGATACGGACCACACCGTGCCAATGCTGTGGGGTCAGCCTCAAGGTAACCAAAGTCGGCAAGGGGTCTCTGACCGTTTTGGAGGAAGGTGAGTAGCCATGTGCGTGCATTGCGAGGGCGAGCATCCCATTGTGATGGAAGCAGAGACGCAGAGCAAGCGAGTCAAGTACCTCGCGATCTCCGGCGGTCACCTGTTTACCGCAAACGACTGGACGGCGCACGGCCCGCTTATTCGGCTGAACTACTGCCCCATGTGCGGGCGCGACCTGAGAGGGGGCGCGAACGAGGACGGATCCGTCACGATGCCGCGCGACCTCGCCCACATGGCCCTCTGCGGCGCCGTGCGCTGGTACGTCGGGCGCGGTACCGTCGCGTCCCGCGAGGTGGCCGACAGCATCCGGGAGCTGCTGCCCCAGCTCGGCGCCGGCACCAAGGCCGTCATGGCCCGCGACATCCGGCGGGAGCTGGAGACGCACGGCGCCACGCCCGGTCCCATCGACGACATGGCCCCGTGGCGCGTCCTCCTGGACGCCATCGAGGGGGAGCCGTGCTAGCCGCGGTGCCCTGGGTAGCCGGAGGCCTGCTGCTGGTGGTCGCCGCCGCGGCGGTGGCCGAGGGGGTGAGGTGCCGGTGATGCTCTACGTGATCGGCCCAGTGACGGGGAGGCCGGATGACAACTTCGAGGCGTTCGGCGCGGCGTCTGACAAGCTGTTTGAAGCAGGGTGCCACCCGTGCATCCCGCACGAGTTCGTGCCCAAGGGGGCCGCATGGCCCGACGCGATGCGCGACAGCATCCACGCGCTTACCGGCCATAGGCCCGCCTTCGATGGCGTGGCCATGCTGGACGGCTGGGAGCAGTCCAGGGGCGCCCGCCTTGAGCGCCAGGTCGCCGAGGCGTGCGGCATCCCATGCAAGACCGTGAACGAGTGGTTGGAGGAGGCGCAATGAGCGACGAGCTTAAGCCGTGCCCCAAGTGCGGGCAGCCCGTCACCGGAGGCCTGTGCGGAGGCCCTGCGGCATACGGGTGTCGCGAGTGGGAGTACGAGGTTGAGTGCGGCTGCGGGCTGCTGTGGAGTTGTAGCCCCGGCGACGTTGACGAGGATGAGGCCGTCCGGCGCGGCGTCCAGGAGTGGAACGCCCGCGCCGAGCGCACGTGCCGCAAGGTGCCCGGAAAGATGCACTTCGGAGAGCGCCGCCCGAAGTGCTCGGAATGCGGCTATGGCCTCGGCGACAGCCGTTGGGTCTATTGTCCGAAGTGCGGCGCGAGAATAGAAGGAGGGCAATCATGAGCCTTGCAAGATACACCGGCCAGTCCCGGAAGCTCAGGGAGCTGGCCGTCGAGAAGCTGGGGGCCGAGAAGGTCGCCTGTATGAGCGACGAGGAGGTGACGAGCTTCGTCGACAGCGAGTACGCCATCTTCTGGGGCGACTGCACCGACGGCTTCGCGGGTCACGGCCCCGACGAGGAGACCATCGTCCTGGTACGAAACGACGCGTTCAGGGAACTCCGCGAGAGCGGCGCAGTCGTGTTCGTGGAGCGGTGACGGCCATGGCGCGCAAGGAGGTATGCCACGGCGACCATGGCGCGGAGCCGCGATTCCCCGGCGACTGCTGGACGATGTGGCACATCTGCTCGGAGTGCCGCAGACCGGTGAACCCATGGGACGAGGAGTGCCGACATTGCGGCGCCGAGTTTGAGGAGGACGAGGATGAGTGAGTTCTACCGCTTTCCGGCGATGGCGGGGCTGAACGAATGGGACAACGCGCAGCAGGTCGAAAAGATCGAAGAGGAGGCCGAGGAGGCCGAGGAGGCCAAAGAGGCCTACTACGGATCAGACAATGAGATCCCCTATGGGGTCGAGCTGATGGATGTCATCCATGCAGCAGAGACGGCCCTTCGAATGAACTTCAACGACAGCGAGGTGTCTCACCTGCACGAGCTTGTCATCGAGAAGAACAGGAAGCGAGGCTACTACGATGAGCGATAAGCTGCTGCACGAGCGGCTGCGGGAGGCCGGTTGCGAATGCGTCAAGGTACTAGACGCAGACGGCGTTGAGATCAACGTCGGTGATGTGGTGTGGAATATTAACAACGGATGCGAACACGAGGTAATCGGTTTGCCAAAGGGCGGATGTTATCAATCTGTCGAGATTCGCAACGTCATAACTGGGAGCAAAGGAGGCGTCGACGCACCGTTGCTCACCCATGCCAAGCCCGTTTTTGAAGCCAACGGCGAGCGAATTTGCGTGGGGGACACGGTGTGGTTCTGCGGAGATGATACCGGGGCGTACACCGTCTCGGCAGTGGAGGAGACGCTTGGCGGCGGCTGGTGCCTGACGGTCTACAACGACGCGGCGACCATCCACGAGGTTCGGCCTTCGCAGGTCACTCACCGCGAGCCTGACAGCCTGGAGAAGCTGCGCGCTTCGATCAAAGCGGTTTCGACGGTTGCGTGTGGTGCATCTAAAGGTGAAGTCAAAGAATGGGCAGACCGCCTCACCGCCCTCATGGAGAGGGGTGCATGATGACTGACGAGCAGGTGTACGGGGCAGTCGTCGAATGGTGGCGCAAGAGGGGCATACCCCCGTCTGTCAGGGACGTGGCGTCGATGCTGGGCGTGTCAACATCGACCGCCCACAGGCACCTGAGGAGCCTGGCGGACGCGGGGGCCGTGCATATGCCCAAGGGGACGCACAGGTGCATAGAGCCCGTCGGCAGGTTCGCAGTCATAGGAGGTCGCATCCACGAGCTGGGGCCGGTGTCGTGAGGGAGGGGGCGCGGGGCTGGCGCCGCCGCCCGTCCCCGAGGTCGCGGCAGGCGACACCTGCCGGATGATGCCATAGGGAGGTCTCATCCCCCACCTCCCCTTCTCTCCTCCAAGGCTTGGGCCGTCCTCCGGGGCGGCCCTCGCCGTTGGAGGGAGCGACACGTCCGAGAGAATCCAGGCCGAGGAGGTGAGCCGATGCCGCTCAGCCAGATGAGGTGCTGCCGGTGCGGCGGCACGATGCCGATACGGCGCAGGCGTGGGAAGCTGCGCAAGCGCGACCACGTAAAGACCATGTGGTGCCCGTGGTGCAGGCGCGTGACCCGGCATAGGGAACGCTTCTAGTGCTCACCGCCCAGCAGGAGAGATACTGCCAGGCCCGCGCCCGCGGGCTGTCCCAGCGTAAGGCCTATCGTGAGGCCTATCCGAAGTCCGCCAGGTGGAAGGACTCCGCGGTTGATTCGCAGGCTTGCCGCCTTGAGAAGCTGCCCAAGGTTTCCGCAAGGCTGGCCGAGCTCACCGAGGCTGCCGCAAAGGAGGCTGTCGCGTCGCGTGCGGCCGTCATCGACCGGATGGCGGCCCTGAACGCTCACGCCGCCAAGATAGCCGTGGAGACGGCGCGACAGGGCGCCATCGACAAGGCCGCCACCGCCGCCATGATGGCCACGGGCTCCAAGCTGCTTGACGTGCTGCCCGACGAGCGGGAGGTGCCTGAGGGCGCCCTGCGGGTATACGACTTCGGCATGCTGCTGGGGCGCTCCTTCGTGGACATCCACCGCGACATAGCCGAGCACGCCCACGAGGAGTACTGGTTCGAGGGCGGACGCGGCTCCCTCAAGTCCTCGACCATCGCCGCCGAGATCATGGGCGGCGTCACGTCGGTCAGGGGGCGCAACGCCATCTGCATGCGCAACCGCACGAACAAGCTGCGCACCTCCGTCTACGCCGAGATCAGGAAGGCCGCCCGCAGGATGGGCGTGGCCGGCGAGTTCGCCTGGGGAAAGTCGCCCCTCCAGGCCGTCCACAAGCCCACGGGCAACGTGATCTACTTCTTCGGGGCGGACAACGTGAACCCCGAGGACTCCCCGCTCAAGGGACTGACGCCCGAGGCCGGTTACTTTGCCTACGTTTGGTTCAACGAGGCCAGCCAGTTCCCCGGATATGCATACATCCGCAACGTGAGGCAGACGGTGCTGCGCGGCGGAGCCGACGAGCCCACCTGGACGCTCATAGACTACAACCCGCCCATATCCGTCAACGCATGGGTCAACCGCGAGAGCAAGCAGCCCCAGGACGGCCGCATCGTCCACCGCTCCCACTGGGCGGACGCGCCGCGGGAGTGGCTGGGCGAGGCGTTCGTCGCGGTGGCGGAAGCACTCAAGAAGCGCAACCCCAAGGCATACCGCCACGAGTACGACGGCGAGGCGGTGGGCACGGGCGCCAACGTCATCGACCCCGAGATCATCGACGTGCGGCCCATCACCGACGAGGAGCGCGCCTCCCTCGACAACATCAGCCACGGCGTGGACGCGGGCAGCGTGCACCCGTGGGTGCACATCCGCGTGGCCTACGACGTGGACGAGGGCGTCCTGTGGCTGTTGGACGAGGACACGGCGACCGGGCACGACGCCCACGACACGCAGACCGCGCCGCTTCTGGCCGAGCGGCTGGGGCAGTTCGGCGAGGAGGACGCCGACCTGTGGTGCGACAGCGCGGCAAAGGGCATGATCCTGTACTACCGCCAGCAGGGGCTGGCGGCTCGCAAGGCGTACAAGCAGGGCGTCAACTCCCCCGCCGAGCGCGTGAGGTGGCTCAACCGCTGCTCCCGCATCGTGATCGACCCCGAGACTTGCCCCCTGGCGGCCGAGCAGTTCCCGGCCCTCGAGTACGTCATAACGCCGTCAGGCGACATCACGGAGACACTGCCCAAGGTGAACGACGACGCGATAGACGCGGTGGGCTACGCCGCGTCCATCTGGATCAGGCAGGGGCTGTGATGGCGAAGGGAAACGGCGTCTACTCGTACATGGTTGATTGGCTCGGGGAGCTCGGCTACGCCCCGGACACGCGGATGGCCGGGGCCATCGCGGAGTGGGAGGGCTGGTACGCGGCGCGCAACGCATGGTACGACTACACCGTGCAGCGCGGGCAGGAGACCTTCCCCGTCCACCGGGAGTCGCTGCACCCCGCGGCGGCGGTGGCCGAGGAGTGGAGCAACCTGCTCATGAACGAGCGGTTGGACATCACGTCGCCCGACGAGGAGATGGCCGGCGTCATCGGGCGGCACTTCGCGGGGTTCGGCGTGGGGCAGGCCGAGTTCGTGGCCCGCTCCTTCGCCCTGGGAACCGGCGCGTGGGCCATCAGCGCGGGCGGGGTGTCGGGCGACGGGCTAGCCAACCCCCACGCGGACATCAGGATCGCTGGGTACACGGGCGGGCAGGTCATGCCCCTCACGTGGTCTGCGGACGGGTGCACGCAGTGCGCATTCGCCTCGCGCGTCGAGGTCGGGGGCAAGGACTACGACCAGTGCCAGGCCCACGTGCTCGTGGGTGGCACCTACCACATCCTCACGCAGCTGTTCGACACCAAGGGCCACCGCCGTACGTACCCCGACGAGGTTCTGCCCGACCTCGACACCAAGTCCCCGCTGCCGACCTTCGCCATCGTGAGGCCCTCGACGCCGAACACCCTGTTCGAGAGCTGCGCGATGGGCGCCAGCGTGTTCGCCAAGGGCATCAGCGCCATAAAGGCGACCGACGAGGCCCTGACCTCGTTCCTCACCCACATGCGCGTCGGGCGCCCCAAGATGTTCGTGGCCGACACCATGGTCGCGAAGCGCAAGGTCAAGGCGCCCGACGGCACGGACAAGACGGTGTACGACGCCTTCGGCGAGGCCGACGACATCGTGTACCGCGTCCCTCCCGGTGAGGAGGGCGCCAAGCAGATGGACGTGATCCAGCCGAGCCTCTGCGTGGCCGAGAACGAGGAGGCCGTGAGCGCCGGGCTCAAGATGCTGGCGCTCACCTGCGGGCTCGGGGACAACTACTGGTCTTGGGACGGCAAGGCCGGGCTCAAGACCGCGACCGAGGTGGTCAGCGACTCCTCCATGCTCGTCAGGTCGCTCAGAAAGCACCAGAACGCCCTGGAGCGGTCGGTCGTCCGCCTCGTGCGCGGCGTGGCCGGCGTGTGCCGCCACCTGTGCGGGACGCCGGTAGACCCGTGCGCCGAGGTGCGCATCGACTTCGACGACAGCATCATCACGGACGTGAACACCGACAAGAACATGGCGCTGGCGGAGATCAGCATTCTGGGCGTCCCGGCCCTCATTCGGCGCTACCTGGTGCAGTACCACGACTTCACCGAGGAGGAGGCCGCAGAGGCCGTGCCCGACGAGGCCGCTGCCGCCGACCCCGGCTACTGATGCTGTCCCCCGATCAGATCGAGGCCGCGGGCGACGCCGTGGCGGCCGTGTACAACGGCATAGAGGCCCGGATGCTCGACCATCTGGTGGCGGCCATGCTCGCCGGCGACGGCATCACCCGGCGCACCGTGACCGAGATCGCGCTCCTCGCGCAGACCCACGCCGGGGAGCTGCGCCGCATCATCGACGACCATGCCGGCGAGATCGACGAGGCGGTGCGCGCCACCGCCGAGGAGATGCTGGCCGCCTCCGACGCCGACGACGCGGCCAGGGCCGGCGGCGAGCCGATGTGGCCGCAGCAGGTGGCCGCCACCGTGGACGGCATCGCCCTCGTCCTCGCGCGCGACAACATCCAGATGGTGGAGGGCGCAAAGCAGGCGTTCCTCTCCGCGTCCATCGAGGCCGTGACCCTCGCCAACACCGGCATGGCCACCGCCGAGCGGGCGCTGCACCGGGCGGTGCGCAAGCTTGAGCGCGAGGGCGTCTCCGTCATCACCTACCAGGACGCCGAGACCGGGCGCGTAACCGTGCGCAACAAGGTGGACGTGGCGGTGCGCAGGCACGTCCGCACCCAGATCGCCCAGGACGGCGCACGGATGACCGAGCGGCGCATGGGCGTGCTCGGCGTCACGCTCGTGGAGGTTTCGAGCCACTGCGACAGCCGCCCGGAGCACCGGCCCTGGCAGGGCAGGTGCTACAGCCTCGTCGGGGATGTGGAGATCGAGGGCGTCCGCTACCCCGACTTCTACGCAGCGACCGGCTACGGCAGCGTGGACGGGCTCATGGGCGCCAACTGCCGGCACTCCTTCGGGCCGTACCGCCACGGCGCGACCCATGCCTACGAGCCAGACCCCAAGCACCCCAGCGGACTGCCCGGCGAGGAGGTCTACCGCCTGGAGCAGCGCCAGCGCGCCCTGGAGCGGCGCATCCGCGAGGCCAAGCGGGAGGTGCGCGGCGCCCAGCAGGCATACGACGCCCTGGGCGACGCCGAGGGCCGCGCGGGCCTGGCCAAGGCGAAGGACGGGCTCAAGAGGAGCCAGGCGGCCATGCGCGGGCTGATAGCCGACGCCAACGCGGCCAGCAAGACCGGCGCGCCAGTCCTCCACCGCAAGCCGGCGCGCGAATGGGCAGGGGACATGCCGAGGGTGAGGAGCATGGCCCAGCTCGCGGCGGAGGGCAAGGTGTCGAGGAAGGAGCGCGGGGACGGCTACAGCGAGGACTACGCCGTCAGGAGGCGCGTGGTGAACGGGGCGGCGTACAAGGCGCGGTTCGGCGAGCTCGGCCTCCCGAAGCGGGCTGCGGAGACGGCGCACCAGCAGGCGATGCGCATCCTGGAGGATCGCGACGGCACGGCCGGGGAGAGGCTCTGCGCCATCTCGTGGAGGACGGGGGAGCTCGTCGCCGACACCTTCGGGCGGCCTCCGGCTGACTTCGCAAGCGGGTTCGCCGCAGAGCAGGTCGACAGGATAGACAGGGTGCCAGGAGGGGTGGTGCTGCTCCACAACCACCCGGCGAGCGGCCCGCCGTCGGCCACCGACATCTGCACGCTCGCGAAGCACGAGTGGGCCAGAGCCTCGGTCATCGTCTGCCACGACGGGGCGATCTACCTGCCGCGCGTCCTCCGAGAGGGCGTCGTGGAGGCGTATAATGAAATAATCAATGACGTCAGGGGTGCAAATCCCGCGGAATCGGACAGCAAGGCCGTAGAGAAGATGGCGCAGGACGCCCTTTACCTGGAAAACGAGGAGGCGAAATGGTTCAAGATCACAAGGCGCTAGAATGGGCTTTTACCATCGACGACACCGCCTCCGAGGCACCGCCAGTGCTCACCGCCGAAGAACAGCAGAAGCATGACGCGATGGTCAGGAAGATCGTCGAGATGCGGAAGGAGCGCCGCAAGAGAGCGGGGGCCCAGCATGTCTAACGACGACCTGCCCGTCATCCTCTACAAGCTGCTCGCCTACCTCTACGAGTGCATGAAGCGCGAGCTCCCGCCGTCCGAGTCGCAGGCGCGGGATATCTGCGGAGCGAACGCGACCATGCTCGCCGCGGCCGCCCAGTCGGCCGTGGACAAGGGGCTCGCCACCGGCATCACGGTGAAGAGGTACTACGACGGGGAGCGGGCCGTGCGGTTCGAGGACGCGATGCTCACGGCCGACGGCGCTGAGTACCTGATCGAGAACTCCACGATGCGCAAGGCCAAGGAGGTCGCGGGGTCGGTATTCCAGGCCGCCCTCGACGTTGCCATGGCCACGCTCGGCAGGATCGCCACTGGCATCTAGCCCCACAACCCAGGGAACGACGGAACGGCTCACGATCCGCCCGTCCACCAGCCCCGCCACGGCGGGGCTTTTTCATGCCCTGGCGACACCTCCGGGAAACTACAGGATGACGCGAGGGGCGGCGGCAACGGCCCCGCATCGCCCGCCTGTGCGACAAACAGGCACCGAAGCGCGCAGAGAAGCGCGGCAAACAAACCCCGGGGAAAGGCTGGAAGAATGGCGGACACGGATCCCACGAACACCACCACGACCACGACGACCGAGCCGGGCGCGGCATCCGCCGCGGCAACCGCGCCCGCAACGCAGGCCGCACCGCCGGCAGAGCCCGCAACGCAGGCAACCGCGCCCGGCGCCACCATGAGCGTGCACAAGCACCAACGCGAGGTGGCCAAGATCGAAGCGGAGCGCGACGCCGCGAAGGCGGAGGCCGAGGGCTACAAGGCGCTCAAGGCCGAGTTCGAGCAGTGGAAGGCGGCCCAGGAGGCCAAGGAGGCGGAGGGCGAGCTCAAGGCGGCCGGATGCATCGACACCGTGGCCGCGGCGGCCCGACTGAGCGAGTTCGGCGGGGACGTGGCCAAGCTGAAAGAAGCCGCGCCCTACCTGTTCGCCTCGGAGGACGCGACGAAGAGCACGGGCGGAACGCCCAAGGGCGCCCCAGGGTCTGACGGCATCGCCAAGACCATCCGCGAGGGCGTCCGCGACAAGATTGGAGCATAGCCAATGATCACACTTCAGGAGCTGGCGACCAACTCCGACGACAAGCTCGTCCAGGGGTTCATCAGCGAGATCATCACCGACAGCTTCCTGCTGTCCAGCATGACGTTCGACGACTGCCTGACCAGCTCGGGCACGTCCGACCTCGTCTACACCTACAAGCGAGTGAAGGAGGGGAAGACGGCGGCGTTCCGCGCGCTCAACTCCGAGCCGGCCAAGAGCAAGCCCACAGTCGAGCGCGTCAGCACCCAGGTCGCCATCCTGTCCGACTCCTGGGACATGGACCGCGTGACCAAGGACGCGGCACCCGACCTCTACGCCCTCTACCTGGAGGAGTCGAAGAACGCCATCATCCGCAAGTTCTGCGCCACCGTCATCAACGGCGACACGGAGGCTGACGCCAACGGGTTCGACGGCCTCAACAAGGCGCTCGCCGGCTCCGCCACCGAGTTCGCGAGCGAGACCGACCTGACGGTCATCACCCAGGAGTCGGCGCTGGCCTTCTGCAAGGAGCTCGACACCATGCTCTCGGCGCTCACGCGCGACCCCGACGCTCTCATGGTGTCCCCCGCGATGAAGGTCAAGATCAACGCCATCGGGCGCGTCCTCGGACTCGCCACCACGTCCCGAGACGACATGGGGCGCCAGGTGTCCGCATACAACGGCGTCCGAATCCAGGAGATGAAGGACGGCTCCCACACGACCGACGACGTGTACGCCGTCTGCTTCGGCCTCAACGAGTTCCACGGCATCACGCTCAAGGGCGGCAACGCGATCTCCGTGCACCTGCCCAACTGGGAGACCCCCGGCGCCGTCAAGACCGGGGACGCCGAGTTCGTCTGCGGCTGCGCCCTCAAGAAGACGAAGGCCGCGGGCGTGCTGCGCGCCAAGGCGGCCGCCGCGAAGGCCGCGAGCAAGTAGGAGGCGGCCCGTGAAGACCACCGGAAAGACCGTGGCGGGGAAGACCGTGCGCGTCCGCGAGGCGGCCCCGAAGACCCGCCCCAAGGCGGCGCCGAAGGCCGCCCCGAAGAAGCCCGGGAAGGGCGAGGGGGAGGCATGAGCCTTCCTCCCGTCGCATACGCGGACTACGAGGTCTGGGGCGGAACGCTCGGGGAGGACGCCTTCGATGCGTCCCTCCGGGCAGCGGTGTCTGCGGTTCATGCCGTCATCGGGGCGAACGAGCCGGCGGACGCCGACGACGAGGACGCCTACGCCCGGGCGGTGTGCGCCGCCGCGGACGTGGATGCGGCCTACGGGGCGTCCGGGGGCATCGGCGAGGGCCTGGCGTCGGTGACGCTCGGCAAGTTCTCGGCCGCCCTCGGCTCCGCCGCGTCCGGGGCGTCGGCCTACGACGTGGACATGGCCCGGGCCGTGCGCCGCGAGCTCGTCGGGTCGTCCCTGCTATACCAGGGGATCGCATGACCCCGCCCATCCCCCGCCGGCTGCTCACGTCCACGGCGGTGGTGCAGGTGCCAGCCAAGGGCTCCCTTGGGGGCGTGTACGCCGAGCCGGTGGAGCTGCGGAGAGTCGCCTTCGAGCGCGCCCAGGAGGTGCGCCAGACCGGCTACCAGCTCGCCGACGGCCCCAGCGGCACCATGTACGTGGACGCCGTCGCCACCGAGGGGGCCTTCCGCGTCCCGGTCGGCTCCCTCGTGAGCGTCGACGGCTCCGTCCCCGTCGCCGTCACCAGGTGCGAGGAGCTGCGCTGCGGGGGACAGGTGCACCACTGGGAGGTGGAGCTGGGATGAGCGTGAGCGCCGACCTGTCGGGCCTCGCCCGCATCGAGCGAGACCGGGCCGACATCCTGGAGGAGGCGGCCAGGCGAGCCGAGCTGGAGATAAGGCGCTACGTGCCGGTGGCGGAGGGCACCCTGCGCGCCTCCGCGCAGATCGCCAGCATGTTCCGCGCCGGGCTCATCACCTGGTCGACCCCCTACGCCGCCGAGCAGTACTACGTGCCCATGGCCCACAGCCACCCCGGCACCTGCGACCACTGGGACGAGGCGTGGGCGCGCGAGAGGCTGCCGGAATGGCTCGACTACGTGGGCCGCATCTACGAGGGGAGGATCGGATGACCAGGAGGCTCGACCTGCTGGACGTGGCCGAGGCGCTGCTGGAGGCGGCGGGGATGCCGGGCGTCACCATGACGCTGGCGGACGCATCCAAGATGCCGGAGGCCACGGTCATCACCGCGGGGCCGCCCATGGGCGCGCGCCGCTACTGGGACGGCACCGGGACGACATCCCAGCGCCTGACCGTCATCTGCAAGAGGTTCGGCGAGGAGGCCGCGCTCGGCGACGCCACGGAGGCCAGCCGCCTCATGCGCCGCGAGGGCGCCCTGCTCTCCGCCAACGGCTCCTACCGGCTCGTGTCGTGCGAGGCCGAGGGGCCCAGGTTCGTGACGTGGGATCCGCAGGGCCGCTGGCTCTACGCGTTCGACGCCACGGTCACCTACGAGGAACTATAGAAGGAGGACACCGTGGACATCGGCTTCGAGATCAACTACATGCACTCCATGACCATCGACACCAACCCGCAGGGCGAGGAGGACTGGGCCTACGTGGGCCCGGGCATCGACTCCATCGCCTGGGCGGGCTCCGACAACCTGAACGAGAAGGCCTACTGGAACATGGGCGGCGCGTCGAGCAAGAACGTCACCGGCGTGAACGTCGGCTGGGACGTGACCGGAGACCGCCTGCGCGGCGACAAGGCCCAGGACTACGTCGCTTCGCTGGCCTACACCAAGGGCAGCGAGCGCAAGACCCGCGTGCGCCTGACCAACCCCGACGGCGAGGTGCTGGAGTGGCCGGTGGTCATCACCAACATCAAGGGCCACACCCCCGACGGGGAGAGCACGGCGAACGTGCCCTTCGCGTTCTCGGTCACCTGCGAGGGCGACCCCGTGCAGGTCTCCCCCGCCGAGGGCACCGACCTGCCCGAGACGGTGACCGTGGCCGACGTGGAGGTCGCCGTCGGCGCCACGGCCCAGATCACCCCGACGGTCACCCCCTCGACCGCCTCCGACTGGTGCTTCTACGCCGTCAACGAGGCGGGGCGCGAGGTCTGCTCCGTCGACGCCGAGGGCAACGTGGTCGGCCTCAAGGCCGGCGAGGCCGTCATCACCGTCAAGTGCGCGACGCGCCCGAGCGTCAACGCGCAGGCGAAGGTGACCGTGACCGCCTAGGCGACACCCGCGGGAGCATATCGGCAGAGGCCGGGGAAGGGCGCAGCCTCCCCGGCCTCCTCTTTTCTCTGCGCAAGAAAAGGAGGCAACCCCATGGAGATCAAGGTCAGATCGCTCTACGAGCCGCTGGACGTGACGGTGGAGGACGCCGACGGGTCGTCGACGACCGTGCACGCCGTCGTCGACCTGTCCGGCGACGGCCTGGTCGAGTTGGCCGGCGTGTGCATCAAGGCCGCTGACAAGGCCGAGGCAGCCCGGCTCCTCGCCAAGAAGGCGGAGGAGGAGCGCGACGTGGAGGGCACCCGCAAGGCGCTCGCCAAGGTCGGCAGGATCGTGCGCGAGGCGCTGGAGGCCGCCATCGGCGAGGAGTCCGTCGCGGAGATCAGGGCCGCCGCGTCAGGCTACCGCGAGCTGCCGGACGCCGCCTACGCCGAGCTGCTGGGCCAGGTGTTCGCGGCGGTCAAAGAGATCGTGATGGCCCGCTACGAGGGGCGGATGGACGAGAAGGCTGCGCACTACCTTGCGGAGGTATACGATGCGCAGCCCGAGCCTGACCAGGGAGACTAGGCACGACGAGCGCGGGCGCGCCGTCAGCCGCTACGAGCACGGAGGCGCGCCCGTCGACGTGTACGACTCCGCGAGGACGGCGCTGCTCGTCCTGGAGCTGTTCCGGGACGAGTCCCTGCGCGACTGGGAGAAGGCGTCGCTGCTCCCCTCCATGATCTTCCCCGACCCCTCGCAGGCCGCCGAGGCCGCCCAGGGCGACCCCCAGGGCCTGCTGTCCCACATCCTCTGGGAGGCGTTCGGCCTGGACTCCGACCACACCCACGGGGACGAGGCCCCCGCCTTCGACTGGGGCCAGGACGCCGCGCGCATCCGCGCGTCGCTGCTCGCCGCCTACGGCATCGACTGGGACGAGGCCAGCCGGGCGCTGCCCTTCGCGGACATGGTGGGGCTGCTCGCCTCGCTCATGGAGACCGGCGAGAGCACGCCCTTCTCCGAGGCTGTGAGGGCGCGGCTCGCGAAGCCCCCCAAGGCCACGAGGCACAACAAGGCCGAGCGGGACGCCTTCGCCGCGCGCCGGCGCCACTTCGCGCTGGACGGCGACGCCCAGCGGAGCGCCAAGGCGGCCGACGACGCCATGGCCGACGTGTTCGCCGCGGGGATGAGGGCGGCGCGCCGTGGCTAACCAGATAACGCTCAAGGTCACCCTCGACGACAAGGGCGCCGTCAGCGGCGTCAGGAAGATCACCTCGGAGGTCGAGGGGCTGAGGAAGGCGGACGCCGGCCTCAAGTGGGAGGGCACCCGCGACGGGGCCAGGGCAGCCAAGGACGCCGGGGATGGCTACACCACCCTCAAGAACGTCATGGCGAACCTGGCAAGCCAGGGCATCGCCATGGCCGCCGGCGCCCTCAAGGACATGGCCGCGTCGGTCGTGGAGATCGGCTCGACCTTCGAGAGCTCCATGTCCAAGGTCGCCGCGCTGTCGGGCGCGACCGGCGACCAGCTCGGCCAGCTCGAGGCGAAGGCCCGCGAGCTCGGGGCCTCCACCACGTTCTCCGCCTCCCAGGCCGCCGACGCGCTGGGGTACATGGCGCTCGCCGGCTGGGACACCGAGCAGATGCTCGCGGGCGTCGGCAGCGTCCTCACGCTCGCCCAGGCCGGCGAGATGGACTTGGCGGCCGCATCCGACCTCGTGACCGACTACCTGTCGGCCTTCAACATGGAGGCGGGCGAGACCGCCCGCATGGTGGACGTACTCGCCTACGCGCAAGCCAACGCCAACACCTCGGTCGAGGGCCTTGGCATGGCCTTCAAGAACTGCGCGGCCAACGCCAACGCCGCCGGCATGGACGTGGAGACCACCTCGGCAGCCATCGCCATGATGGCCAACCAGGGCCTCAAGGGCTCCGAGGCCGGCACCGCCCTCAACGCCGTCCTGCGCGACATGACCGCCAAGATGCGGGACGGCGCCATCGCCGTCGGCGACCAGTCCGTGGCCGTCATGGACGCCGAGGGCAACTACCGCGACTTCGCGGACATCCTGGCCGACGTGGAGGCCGCCACCGACGGCATGGGCGAGGCGGAGAAGGCCGCCGCGCTCCAGAGCACCTTCACCGCAGACAGCATCAAGGGCCTCAACCTCATGCTCAACGCCGGGGCCGACGAGCTGTCCGGGTTCCGCGACGAGCTCTACGACTCGGCCGGTGCGGGCGAGGAGATGGCCCGCGTCATGACCGACAACCTGGGCGGCGACCTCGCCGCCATGGGGTCGGCCTTCGAGGAGCTGGCCCTCAAGGTCTACGACGGCGTGCAGGAGCCGCTGCGCCAGGTGGTGCAGTTCGTGACCGGGTCGGTGGTGCCGGCCGCCGAAGCCGTGGTCGCCCACGCGGAGTACGTGGGGATCGCGCTCGCCGGCGTCGGCGCGGCCGTCGCCGCGCTCAACTTCGGCAAGATCACCTCGACCCTCTCCGCCGTCCCCAAGCTGCTCGCCGGCTTCACCGGCGGCCCCATCCTCGCGGTGGTGGCGGCGATCACGGCGCTGGCGGCCGGGGCGAAGTGGGCCTACGACAGCGTGGAGCCGTTCAGGCAGGCAGTCGACCTGCTGGGCTCGACGGTGATGGAGTGCGCCGGCATGGTGGCCGGCCGGCTCGGCGAGGCCCTGTCCGGCGTGGCGTCGGGCCCCCTGCCCAGCCTCTCCGACATCGTGTCCGGCGTCGTCGTGCCGGCCCTCACGTCGCTCGCCGGGTTCATCGCCGACCAGGTGGTGCCCGCCGTCGTGGACATCGCGATCTTCGTAGCCGACAACGTGGTGCCGGCGCTGGCGTCCCTCGCCGACTTCGTGCTCAACAGCGTGGTTCCGGCCTTCACCGGGTTCGCCGGGTTCCTCCTGGAGAACGTGGTGCCGGCGCTCATGGAGGTGGCGGGCTTCGTCGCCGGCACCGTGGTGCCCGCCGTCGCGGAGCTGGCCGGGTGGTTCGGGGAGAACGTCCTCCCCATCCTCCAGGCGTTCGCCGACTTCGTCCTCTCCACCGTGCTGCCGCCGATGACCCAGCTCGGCATCTTCATCGGCCAGAACATCATCCCCGCCGTCATGATGATGGCCGAGGCGATAGGGACGGCCATGGCCGTCATCCAGGGGGTGTGGGAGGCCGCCTGGGGCGTCGTGTCCTCCGTCATCGAGCTGGTGTGGGGCAACGTCAAGGCCGTGGTGGAGACGACGCTGGGGGTGCTCCAGGGCATCATCCAGGTGGTCACCGCGGCCATATCCGGCGACTGGAAGGGCGTCTGGGAGGGCATCGGGCAGGTGTTCTCCTCGATCGTAAACGGCATCCTCCAGATCGGCGCCAACGTCATCAACGGCCTGGCCTCGGTCGTCACGTCCGTCATCACGGGCCTGTACAACACCTGGGCGCGCATATGGAACGCCGTGAGCAGCGTGGCCATGTCGGTGTGGGGCGCCATAAGCTCCACGGTCGTGGGCACGGTCACGTCCATCGTGGACACCGCCGTGAGCACCTTCTGGGGCTTCGTCTCGACCGTGCAGGGCATCTTCGAGGGGGTGAAGAACGCCATCGTGAACCCCATCGAGACGGCGAAGGGCCTGGTGAAGGGGATCATCGACGCCATCGGCGGCTTCTTCTCCAACTTCAAGATAAAGCTGCCCCACATCAACCTGCCCCACTTCGCGATCAACCCGCCGGGCTGGCAGATCGGCGACCTGCTCCAGGGCAAGATACCGACGCTGGGCATCGACTGGTACGCCACCGGCGGCGTGTTCGCCGCGCCGTCCGTCATCGGCGTGGGCGAGGCCGGCGCCGAGGCGGTGCTGCCGCTCACCAACCGCCGGGCCATGGCCGACGTGGGCCAGGCCATCGGCGAGGCCGGCGGCCTGGGGATGGACGAGGTGGTGGCGGAGCTGCGGGCGCTGCGCCGCGAGCTGCCCAAGATGATGGAGGCGTACTGCCTGCGCGCGCTCACGGTCAACCGCCGCGAGTTCGCGCGGCTGGTGCGGGAATCGGAGGCGTACCTGTGATAGACGAGCTCACCTACGTCAACTCGCTCGGCCAGGAGGTGTCCTTCGGGGGCGCGCCCGGCCGCTGGGGGTTCGGCGAGACCGACCTGCTGGACATGTCCATGGACTTCGCGAGCACGGGCGGCGTCATCACGTCGTTCTCCTCCGGCATATCAACGCGCTCGCTGCGCGTGCTCGTGGACGGGGGCGACGAGGGGGCCCGCCGGCGCCTCGTGGACGTGCTGGGCGTCGACGCGCGGCGGTGCGTCCCCGGCACCCTGCGCGCCGGGGGCTGCTACCTGCGCTGCTACGCGTCGGGGCTGGCGCTGTCCGACTGGTACTACTTCGACGACATGGCCGCCATCGACGTGACCTTCACCGTGGAGCGCCCCGCGTGGGTGCGCGAGACCTCCCACACCCTCGCGGTGTGGGACAAGCCCGAGGGCGGCCTCGACTACCCGCACGACTACGCCCACGACTACACGTACTCGACGGGCACCACCGCCGTCATCGCGAACCCCTCGCCCCTGCCCAGCCCCTGCGACATCGCATTCCCGGGCCCCTGCGTGAACCCCTTCGTCATCATCGCGGGCAACCGCTACCAGGTGATGGCCTCGGCCGGCAAGGGCGAGCTCATCATCGTGCGAGGCTACGGGAGGCGCAAGGACATCGTCCTGCGGTCGGCAGCCGGCGTCGAGCAGTCCATCTTCGCCGCCGGGGTGCGCGAGGAGGGCGCCCACGTGTTCGCCGAGGTGCCGGCCGGCGAGAGCGTGGCGAGCTGGGACGGCGTGAACAACGTGGGCGTGACGCTCTACGAGGAGAGGTGGACGCCGTGGTCAGCGTGATCCACGCGGACGCCCACGGGCGCGAGATAGGCTACCTGGAGTGGTGCGAGGGCGACTTCACCGTCGGGCGCCTCAACACCTTCGAGCTGCGCGTGCCGCCCTCCGACGGGGTGCGGGCGGGCGACTACCTCATGGTGGAGGGCACCGAGTACGGCGGGGTCGTCGACGGCATGGAGGTGGACACCACCCGCGACTACGTGACCGCCTCGGGGCGCACCTGGCACGGGCTGCTGGCCACCACCGTGGTGGTGCCAGACCCCGGCAGCGAGCGGCTGGTGCTCACCGGCGAGATCAACGCCGTGCTGGGGCGGCTCATCGAGCGCCAGGGGCTCGGCCTGTGCATGGCGGCCTCGGGCGAGGACAGCGGGATGCGGCTCGACGGCTACGGGGTGTCCCGCGCCTCCAGCAGGATGGACGCCTACACGGTCGTGACCGACGCCCTGCGCTCGGTCGGCGCCAAGCTGCGCGTCCGCTACGACGGGGGGCTCCGCCGCGCGGTGCTCTCCGCCGTCCCCCGCGCCGAGTACGTGAGCGACGGCCTGGACGGCAACCGCGGCGACTTCGTGGTGCGCACCACCCGCCCCTACAACCACCTGCACTGCATGGGCCTCGGCGAGGGCACGGCCCGCGCCATCGTCGACGTGTACGCAGACGCCGACGGAAACGTCTCCACCACACAGACGCTGTTCGGCTCCGACCACAAGGCCAAGGTCTATGAGAACACCAACCTCGAAGCCGACGAGCTGCTGGCCGAGGGCATGGACGAGCTGCGCGACCTCCAGGAGGAGCTGCGCACCTGCTCGGTCGTATCGGACGGGTCGGAGCGTTACGACATCGGCGATATAGTCGGCGGCGTCAGCGTGGAGCACGGCGTCGACGTGACGACGGCCATAGCCTCCATCGTCGCGACCGTGGGCGCCGACGGCCTCACGCTGGAGACCAAGACGGAGACGGAGGTCTGATGCCGCACCTAGTCACATCCCACCAGGGACAGCCGCACGTCCTCGCGATAAACGACGCGCGCCGCAACGCCGCGACCTACGGTGGGGGCAAGTACGTGCTGCCCCTGCGCGATCAGTTCGCCGCGTCCGTGCCCAACTCCAACACGATCCGCATCCAGGGCGGCGACGCCATGGTCTGCGGGCGCCACTGGGCCATAGACGGCGCCTACGAGGACTATACCCTCGACAACGGCACGCCCGGGTACAACCGCATCGACATCGTGGTCGCCCGCATCGAGACGGCCCCGGCCGAGAAGGTGGAGATCATCGTCCGAAAGGGCGAGGAGACCGCCGGCGAGCCCGTGGCGCCCTCCCACATCGACGGCGACCTGCTGGCGGGCGACTCCGCCGCCGAGCAGCCCCTCTACGAGGTGAGGATCGAGGGCCTGACGCCGCACGAGCCGGTGCCGCTGTTCGAGGTGGCGCCCGGCCCGTACGTGGGCCACGTCCACGACGCATCCGACATCGACGGGGGCGTCATTCCGGTCGGCCGGGGAGGTACTGGCGTCAAGTCCCTCACCGGCTCCACTGGGCTTATTCACTCCCTGTTCGACACATCGCTCCCCGACGCGGGCTATATCCCCGTTTTCACGGAGCAGTGGGGCGACGGGGGGTACATGAACAAGCAGACCCTTCGCAAGGCCCTGGGCCTCGGGGACACGCTCGGGGCGCTGCCCATTGCCAACGGCGGCACGGGCGTCACGTCAAACGCGGCCATCGCGCTCAAGTCCTACCCGGTCAACGCCGTCTACTTCTCGCGGGCGGCGGCCAACCCCGCCTCCCTCTTCGGCGGGACATGGGTGGAGATCACTGACACCAAGCTCTTCCTTGGCATCTACATGTATCGGAGGACGGCATGAGAATCATCGACGAGCGCGGCCAGGAGCTGCGCGACCCCGACCTCGACCTCGGGCAGCTCGTCCCGGACACCATCGTCATCGCCCACCACCCCGGCACCCCGGAGGTGCCCGAGGTGCGCGAGGAGGTGCTGGCGTGGCCGGAGCCTGGTATGCCGGAGTACGACGAGCGGGACGAGGACGGCAACCTCCTCGCCGCCCTCTACCGCGAAATCATCACCCAGGAGTGGCAGCCCGCCCAGGAGCCATGGGATGAGACGGAGGACGTGCTGGCGTACGTCCCCTACACCGAGGCTGAGCTTGAGGAGATCGAGGAGCGCAAGCGCGCCGAGGAGGAGGCCCGGAAGAAGGCCGAGGCCGAGGCGGCGCGACGCGCGGAGATCGAGGCGTGGCTCGACGACGCCCCCGCCCACGTCTCCGACCTAGACGAGGCCGTGGTCGAGCTCTATGAGGCCCAGGCCCAGGCGCAGCTCGACACCGACGAGGCCATAACGACCCTGTACGAGACGCTGATCGGAGGCAACTGATGGCAGTCCCCAACATTGCGATAGCCAAGAGCTACGCGCGCCTGGTGCGCGCCGGGCGCAAGACCCTCGACGAGGTGCCGGCGGAGATCATACCGGCGCTGCGCGAGGTGGCCCCTGACCTGTTCGAGGAGGCCTGATGACGATTAACTACAAGAAGACCGCCTGGAACGACAACGCAAGCGGCTACACGCCCATCACGCCCACGCGGCTAAACAACATCGAGAACGCCCTCAAGTCGGTTTGCGACGGCTGGGATTCCGTATCCCAGCCAACCGCCTTCGCCTGCGCGATGCATAACTGCACCAG
>CANSQW010000002.1 GCA_947649215.1 uncultured bacterium
AGGAAGTTGGGCTCGTAGAAGTCGTTGTGGCACAGGCACGGCTCCACGCCGTCGGCGCACACGTCTTCGTAGAGCTCTGCAGCCATGGCAGCCAACTCGTCGAAGTCCTCGAAGGGACGCGTCTTGAGCATCGCCACGATCTCGACGGCCTTCTGGTACACGTCGAAGTCCCAAGGAGATGCCTCGCCGCAGCCGTGCAGACGACGCGCGATCTCCATGCTGCGGCGCAGATGGTCGTCGTTGTGGTAGTCGAAGGGTTCGCAGCCGTCGATGAAGGCGGATATCTTCCAGCCCTCGACGGCGTCCTCGTGGATGAACGTGTCGTCGATGCCGAGGCGGCGCGCCACGTCCTGCGAGAACGTCTCGCTCTCGCGGTTGATGATCTCGTCGGTGCCGGCTCCCGGATGGCGGTAGACGTAGGTCTTGCCGTCGACGTCAAAGCGGAACGAGAGGTTGGTGAGTCCCTGCTTGATGGGAACGATGGAGCGAATGGCGCCCTTGGCGCAGTCAAGCACTCCGCAGATGTTGTCCATGATGGACGAGTCGACATTGTCGATGAAGTCAGGGTCAAACTCGCGAAGCTCGTCGAGCGAGTCGAATTCCCAGATGACGCCCTTGTCGTAAGGACGCAGAACCAGCGGGGGCAGCTCGCCTATATGCTCGGCGTAGATGTCTTCCCAGAGCTTCGGCGCCGTCTCCGGATCATCGTAGATGCGGTCAAGCAGCGCGACGAAGGCCTGGGAGAACGCGCGATCCCAATAGGCGTGCCCGAGCATCGTCCAGGAGTGAGAACCCCCCCCCGTGAGGATTTTTACGATGCGACGATCCCACCCCTTGGCGACCATGCAGTACTCATTGGTGTCCCCCTCCTCGAACACCGACGAGTAGTAGCCCGCATAGACATACGACTCGAAAGGGTTCTCGGTGAAGTAGTCATCCGAGGAGCAGATGTAGGTGTTGCCGAGTTTCTCCCTCACACGCATGATGGACGAGTTGTTGTTGCGAGCCGTGTATTCGTCATTGACAACGATGCTCACACCGAACTTGTCCTCGAGGTAGAAGAACTCCTCCTTCTTATACCCCACCACTACCGTGATGTCGCCAATGCCGGCCTCCTGGAGCTGACGGATCTGACGCTCGATGAGCACCTCGCCCCTTACCTTGAGCACACCTTTAGGCCGCTCGTAGGAGATGGGCGCGAAACGCGAAGAGAGCCCCGCCGCCATGATGACGGCATTGTCGACGCGGTGCTCCTCAAGGGCGTCCTCGCCAAGTTTGGTGATGAAGGCCCCCTCCACCAGGGCCTCTTCCCTCAGCCCGGCGAGAGCCTTGTTGACTGCTCCCAAGGAGACGCCGATGGCCTCGGAGATTATCCGCTGGGTTGCCCCTGCGTTTTTCCTCAAGAAGCAGAGGGTGTCGAACTCTATCTGATTCATTGCCCTTCTCTTTCCTCGCTCGTAAACTTGTTCATTCTACTATAAGAACTGCCGAAAAATGAACAAGTTTCCAACAGATCGAGGGCAGAACGCCTAAGAGCGTCTCAATCTCCCCTTCTTCCTGGCCCTATAGACGGTATGCGGGATCTATCTTCTGCAACTCGGCGAACGTATCGATCTCCACGAGGTCTTCCCGTCTGCACTCGCGGATCGTCACGCGATAGCGATCCTTGCAATAGCGCAGAGGCACCTCATCCCAGTAGCGTTCCTTACCGCCCGGCATCTCGATCACCTTGGGAATATCCTCGGCGAGCTTGCGACCGTCCTCTTCCGTCCAATAGGAGATACCGCACATCTGATGGCAGTTGAGCCCGCCGACCGCCATGGAGTCGATGGCGCCATGCTTCACATAGAAGCACCAGTCATCAGTTCGCTCCACGGCGAAGGCTAGGTAGTTCGTCTCGTACTGATACTTCGTGATCAGCCGGGGATTCGCGAGCAGGATGTCCGACTCCAGCACATAGGCGTTCTCGAGCAGCCCGCTGGCGGCGAGAGCCGATGAGATGTTGTTAGCCTCGTTGTAGATCTCGTTCTCAATGAACTTCACATTAGGGTAGCGATAGCGCAGCTGGTCGAACTGCTCGCCGAGGTACCCACGCACAACGTAGACTTCCTCAATGTCCGCCGCCTCGAGCGCGTCGAGGAGCGAGTCGATGATCCGCTTCCCCCTTACACGCACCAGCGGCTTGGGGGTATTGAGCGTGATGGGAACCATGCGCTCGCCGAAGCCGGCAGCGATGAGGATGGCACGCCGCACTCGGTAGGGCTCCAGCGCTTCTTTCCCCTTCTCGGTCAACGCCATCTTGTCCAGGAGGCCATCCTCCACCAGGGAGGCGATGAGCTTGTTGACAGAGCCGACGGAAAAACCGGTCGCCGTCGCAAGATCGCGCTGGGTGAGCCTCTCCCCCACGCTCCCCTCGATCAGCTCAAGTAGCTTGAATTCCTTCGCGGTAAGGTTTCCGCTCATCTTCCTTCCTTTCAGGCAGACGCCGGCAGCCCGGCCCTGCGCATCAGCAGCCTCTTGACGCCGGCGAAGAGCGCCTTAAAGACGATATTAGTCAAAAGCACGAGAAGCGACACGAATGCAGCGCACTCAGTAAGACGCTGGGCGTCAAAATCGGTGATCAGCAGCGCGAGTGGCATATCGAGGGTGGTAGCGAGGAATGCCACGGCCGAGATGGTGACCATGCAGTTCACAAAGAAGAACGAGAACATCTCCAGAATGGTTCCCGCGGTCTGGGGGACGAGGACGTCCTTCAGGATGCGCCAGCGGCTCGCGCCGATAGTCGCACCGACCGCCTCGAGGTTAAGGTTCACCTTGCCAAGCGCGTTATAGGCAAGAAGGTAGGGCGAAGCGAAGAAATGCACGATGTTGACGAGCACGAGAATGCCGAGCGTGCCGTAGAGGAAAGACCCCTTGAAGGCGAACACATAGGAGAGGCCGAGCACGATACCGGGAATGGCCAAGGTGGTTATGCACGCCAGATGCAACACACGTGCGGACTTACCTCCCACGCGCGCGGTGATGTAACCCGCCAGGTAGGCGAGCGACGTGCCGATGAGCGACACGGCCAAGGCGATGGCAAGCGAGTTGAGCCAGTATGCACCCGCATTCAAGTTCATCGAGCGCCCGATGTTCCCCAGCGTGAACGAAAGATCCAGCGGATACTTCACAACGAAAGACACCAGCACGAAGACACAGATCGGCAGGAGAATGGCCACTGAGACGGCCCCCACCGCAACATAGCCAGCGAAGTCGCGACGCCGATCCTCACGGATGACGCGCGCCTTCCTCACGAAACCGAGGCGCCCTCGATCCTGATTTAACACGTCTACGAGAAACGCCACCACAGCCGGCAGCAGGAGGACGAAGCCGATGGAAGCGCCCGTGTCGAAGTTGAGCAGACCTATTACCTCCTGGTACATGAGCACTGGAAGCGTGATGGTCTTGCCGCCCACCATAAGGGGCACGCCATAGTCTGTCACCACGAGGGTGAACGTGGCAAAGGCAGCGGATATGAGCGGTTTGCGCAGATACGGGAGCGTGATGCCAGCGAACTGGCTCAGCTTGGGGATGCCCAGCACATCGGCGGCCTCGTAGGGCGAGGCGTCCTCGTTCTTGAGCACGTCGTACACCAGCAGGAACGCGGAGGGAAAGGAATACAGCACGGCGCCGATTACGATCCCCCAGAAGCCATAGATGGAGACGTCAAGCCCCAGCAGGTTGGTAATAATCCCGTTCGACCCGAGCAGAAAGACCAGGCCCATGCCAAGGCCGAGCGAGGGAATGAGCATGGGAAGCGTCATCAGGACGGCAAAGGCGCCCTTCCCCCGGATGTTCGTACGGCAGAACACCCATGACACGAGCAGCGCAATGCTGAGCGACAGAAGCATAGCGATGAGGGCGATGCTCACCGAGTTGAGGCAGGCGGGCAGAAATTGAGGCGAGCTAAATACCTCCCACGCCGCAGGATCGAGCAGGCTGGCAAGGAGCCCGCAGAGGGGAAGCACTGCGGCGACGAGGAAGAACAGCACCAAGGCGATGCGGGTCAGACTGATTCCCTTTGAGATTCCCATGGCGCGCCTACCTATCCATAAAGCGGGCGAGGGAGTCCATCTTGATCCGCAGGTTCTTGTTCACGAAGTCCGCCACGTACTCGTCAGCCGGATGCGCGATGATCTGCTCCGGGGTGTCGAGCTGGTGAATTTCCCCGCCGCCCATCACCATGATGCGGTCGGAGAGTGCGAAGGCCTCCTCCTGGTCATGGGTGATGTAGATCATCGTCGTGCCGAGCCGCTCCTGGATATCCTTGAGTTCTGCGCGCATGGAAAGGCGCGTCTCCACGTCAAGGGCACTCATAGGCTCGTCGAACAGGATGATTTCCGGCTCCAGCACGAGGGTGCGCGCGATGGACACGCGCTGCTGCTGGCCGCCCGACAGCTCGTGGATCGGCTTATCGATCTGTGCAGACAGGCCGAGCTGGGCAAGCGCCTTCTCCGCGATCTCACGACGGCGATCCTTGCGCTCCTTGTCGAACTTGAGCGCATACTCCACGTTACCGCGAACCGTCATATTCTCGAACAGGGCGTAGTTCTGGAACACGATGCCCATGGATCGCTGATCCGGCGCTGCGTCTGTGACGTCGACGCCGTCAAGGAGGACGGTGCCAGCGTCAGGCTCGAGCAGGCCGATGAGAATACGCAGCGTGGTGGTCTTCCCGCAGCCCGAGGGGCCGAGGATGGAGAGGAACTCGCCGTCAAGGACGTCAAAGTCGATGCCGTGAAGCACTCCCTTACCATCGAAGTTCTTCTTGAGCCCGCGAACGGACAGCTTTGGGGTCAACGTCGTCATCAGTACTTCCACTCCTTCAAAAGACGCTCCTTCTCCTCAAGATCCCTGATGCCTTCCATGTCGGCATAGACGATATCGCTTGGGTAGTTCTCGATCTCCCCCTTGAAGTCGCGGAGAACCTGGTCAGCGCTGAAGTTGGCGTTATCCAGCTTCACGCCCTCGGTAGCAAGCCAGCCGAACACGTCCATGACGGCCTGCTTGTCCTGCTTGCCCTCGATGACGCCGATGGAGTACACGTCCCACGGCGACCCCTCCTCGAAGAAGTGGATGGAGAGCGGGATGCCCTGGTTGATCTCGGTGACAGCCTGAAAGGTAAGGCCGAGCCCGATGGCCGCCTCGCCCTGAACGAGGGCGTTGATAGGGCCCGAGCCCGAAGCGGTGAACTGGTAAACGTTGTCGGCAAGCTTGTCGAAATAGGCCAGAGCCTCATCCTCGCCATAGGCGTTCACCAGGCTCTTGAGGAAGTTGTAGGCTGTGCCTGAGGTCTTGGGATTAGCCATGCAGATGAGCCCCTTGTACTGCGGGTCGAGCAGATCCTCGTAGCTCTGGGGAACCGGCAGCCCCTTTTCCTCCAGAATCTTGTCGTTAACGGCCACGCAGGCGCTCTCGCGGGCAAACGGAACCGACTTGCGCGTAGGATCGACCAGATCCTCCGCGTAGATGTCCATATCAGTGTCGGGCAGACACGCAAGAGCTTCGGATACCTGTCGTGTGTACCCACCTTCAAGGTCGAAGACGATGTCGGCCTCGGAGCCCGTTCCCTCCGTCTTCAACCGCGCAGCGTTGTTGCCCGTGGGCAGATAGCGGAGCCGAATGTCGTACTGGGGGAATTCCTCATGAAGCGCACCCATAATTGCCTCGTTGCGCATGCCCTCGGCACTCGAGTAGATGATCACAGTGTTCCCATTCGAAGATGGCACGCACCCCGCTAGGGCCGCCATGAGCATAGCAGTGAGGGAGCCCAGGAACACCAGGCGCAACCTGCTGCCGCGCCCGCTCAACATCGAAGTGCTCCGCATAGCCAAACATCCTCCTCGCACCCGCAGGCCCCTCTCAGGGCCCGTCGCAGGCAATCTGTGTTCATAATTTTACAAATTTATATAATTTTATGAACACAAGCATAACGCATTGTTCGATATATGAGAACCAGGATGTCTTTTTTGAACAAAAAACCGGAGCCTTTGCAGGACTCCGGTTTTCCAAGCGCTCAAACAGAGAAAAGGGCGCCTACCCCTTGAACGGCGGGTGGTGCCTGTCCTTCTCGCTGAGGATCACCTTGGCGGGGTCGAAGGACTCGTCGCCCGCGAGCGGGGGCCACTCGACGCCGATGGCGGGATCGTCCCACATGAGGCCGCCCTCGTCGCCCGGGTGGTACACGTCGTCGCACTTGTAGCAGAACTCCGCGGTGTCGCTCAGCACGAGGAAGCCGTGCGCGAAGCCGCGCGGGACGAAGAACTGGCGGCGGTTCTCGGCCGAGAGCACGACGCCCTCCCACCGGCCGTAGGTGGGGCTGCCCGGCCGCAGGTCGACCGCCACGTCGAACACCTCGCCCGACACCACGCGCACGAGCTTGGACTGCGGGTGCTCGATCTGGAAGTGGAGTCCGCGCAGCACGCCACGGGTCGAGGAGGACTGGTTGTCCTGCACGAAGTCCGCCTTGATGCCGCCCGCCTCGAAGTCGGGGCGCTTGTAGGTCTCCATGAAGTACCCTCGCTCGTCGCCGTAGCTCTTGGCATCGACGACGACGACCCCCTCGATGGAGGTCTCGGTGAACGTGAAGTTGCCGCTCTGCACCTTGTCTCCGGCTGCCATGGCGCCTCCCTCCTACTGGCCCTGCGCCGCGTACTTGGCCTCGGTGGCCTCCTTGGCGGGGCGCCACCAGGCCTCGTTGTCCCGGTACCACGCGATGGTCTGGGCGAGCCCCTCGGCGAAGTCCGTGTGGGCCGGCTCCCAGCCCAGCTCGCGGCGCAGCTTGGAGGCGTCGATGGCGTAGCGGCGGTCGTGGCCCGGCCGGTCGCGCACCCAGTCGAAGTCGTCCTCGGGCCGGCCCATGGCGCGCAGGATGTCGCGCAGCACCGTCACGTTGTCGCGCTCGCCGTCGGCGCCGATGAGGTAGGTCTCCCCCACCCGGCCGCGCGTGAGGATCGCCCACACCGCGCTCGAGTGGTCCTCGGTGTGGATCCAGTCGCGCACGTTGCGCCCGTCGCCGTAGAGCTTGGGCCGCGCCCCGTCGAGGATGTTGGTGATCTGGCGCGGGATGAACTTCTCCACGTGCTGGTAGGGCCCGTAGTTGTTCGAGCAGTTGGAGATGGTCACCGGCAGCCCGTAGGTGCGGTGCCATGCGCGCACAAGCATATCGGAGGACGCCTTGGTCGAGCTGTAGGGGCTCGAGGGGCGGTAGGGCGTCTCCTCGGTGAAGCGCGCCGGGTCGTCGAGGGCGAGGTCGCCGTAGACCTCGTCGGTGGAAACGTGGTGCATGCGCTTGCCGTGGCGCCGGCACGCCTCGAGCAGCTCGAAGGTGCCCTGGACGTTGGTCCGGACGAACGGCTCCGGCCCGGCGATGGAGTTGTCGTTGTGGCTCTCGGCCGCGTAGTGCACCACGGCGTCCGCCTCGGGCACGAGCTCGTCGAGCAGGGCCGCGTCGCAGATGTCGCCCACCACGAGCCTGACGCGGTCGGGGTCGAGCCCCGCCAGGTTCTCCGAGTTGCCGGCGTAGGTGAGCTTGTCGAGCACGGTCACGCGGCAGTCGGTGTTGCCCGCCACCCAGTGGGCGAAGTTGGAGCCGATGAAGCCGGCCCCGCCGGTCACGATGACGTGCCCGGGCTTGAACTCGTCGGTCATCTTCCTATCCTTCCAGCTCGGGGAGCTTCCTCAGGTACTCGTCGAGCGCCTCGCGCCACGGGCGCATGCCGTCGCCGACCTCCTCGGCCAGGCGCGCGTTGCGCAGGGCGGAGAAGCGGGGGCGCTCGGCGCTGGCGGGGTTGGCGGCCTTGTACTCCTCGCTCGTGCAGCGCACGACCTCGCAGGGAAGGCCCGCCCCGGCGATGGCCGCCTCGGCCAGGTCGGCCCAGGAGCACGTGCCGTCGTTGGTGACGTGGTAGACGCCGTAGGCCTCCGTGAGGGCGAGCCTCAGGATGCTGAGCGCCAGGTCGTTGGCGGAGGTGGGGTTGCCCAGCTGGTCGTCGACGACGGTCACGCTCGGCCGGTCGGCGGCCAGGCGCAGCATGGTCTTGACGAAGTTGCGGCCCACGTAGCCGTAGAGCCACGCCGTGCGCACCACGAACGTGCGCGGGCAGGCGGCCGCCGCCATCTGCTCGCCGGCGAGCTTGGTGCGGCCGTAGGCCGAGATGGGGCCCGTGGGGTCGGACTCGACGCGCTCGCCCGGCTCGTCGCCGGGGAACACGTAGTCGGTGGACACGTGGACGAGCTTGGCCCCGCAGGCGGCGGCCGCGCGGGCCACGTTCTCCGCCCCGAGGGCGTTCACGCGCCACGCGCCCTCCTCGTCGGCCTCGCAGCCGTCGACGTTGGTGGCGGCCGCGCAGTTGACGACGAGGTCGTAGGGGCCGCGCGCGGCGAGCCACGCGTCCACGGCGGCCGCGTCGGCGATGTCGAGGGCGTCGTAGTCCACGTAGTCGGCCTCCGCCCCGCGCCAGGCCTCCGGCACGGGGCCGGCCTCGGCGGACATGGTCTCCAGGCAGCGCCTCAGCTCGCTGCCGAGCTGGCCGCGGGCCCCGGTGACGAGGATCCTCATGGCGCCCATGCTACGCGCGCTCCCGGTGCGGCGCGATGCGCCCCTCGACGACCTTGCGCAGGTGCCGGCCGTACTCGCTCTTGCCGCAGCGCGCGGCGGCCGCCTCGAGCTCGGAGAGCGTGATCCAGCCGTTCTCGTAGGCGATCTCCTCGGGCACCGACACCGACAGCCCCTGGCTGCGCTCGACGGCGCGGACGAACTCGCCGGCCTCGAACAGGCTCTCCATGGTGCCGGTGTCGAGCCAGGCGTAGCCGCGCCCGAGCGTGACCACGTTGAGCGTGCCGTCCTCCAGGTACATCTGGTTGAGGGTCGTGATCTCCAGCTCGCCGCGCTCCGAGGGCTCGACCCGGCGGGCCAGCTCGCAGACGCGCGCGTCGTAGAAGTACAGGCCCGTCACCGCGTAGTTGGACTTGGGGCGGGCCGGCTTCTCCTCGATAGACACGGCGTTGAAGTCCTCGTCGAACTCCACCACGCCGAAGCGCTCGGGGTCGTCCACGTGGTAGCCGAACACCGTGGCGCCGCCGCAGGCCTCCGCGTCCTCCACCGCGCGCCGCAGATGGCGCCCCAGGCCGTTGCCGTAGAAGATGTTGTCGCCGAGCACGAGCGCGCAGGGGTCGCCCGCCACGAACTCCTCGCCGATGATGAAGGCCTGCGCCAGGCCGTCGGGCGAGGGCTGCTCGGCGTAGGACAGGCGGATCCCCAGGTGGGACCCGTCGCCGAGGAGCCGCTCGAAGTTGGGCAGGTCCTCGGGCGTCGATATGACGAGGATGTCCCGGATGCCCGCCATCATGAGGGTGGACAGCGGGTAGTAGATCATGGGCTTGTCGTACACGGGCAAGAGCTGCTTGCTCGTGACCGTGGTCAGCGGGTAGAGCCGGGTGCCCGACCCGCCCGCGAGGATGATTCCCTTCATGCTGCGCTCTGCGCTCCTTTAGGCAAACAGCCTGGTCGACAATGGAAAAACGAAACACTAACTTGCTTATTGTACAAAAGAACAGGCCCGGCATCACCAGCCGGGCCCTTTGTCCACGATATGAGCAGGTTAGTAGCTAAGCACCGTCGTCCGCGAGGGGATGTTGTCGTAGATCCACTTCGCGTGATCGATGTTCAGACGAACGCAGCCATGGGATACCTGCCGGCCCAGCGTTCCGTCCTGGATCACGCGCGTACCCTGGTTGTACAAGACGGAGTGGAACAGATAGTTGCCGTAGAACTGCGTCCAGTAATAGCACGAGTACCCGCTTCCGAAGACATAGCCGCGGGTGCCCACCGAGTAGAGGCCCTTGACGGTTGGGGTGCGTGGCGCACCGGGCCCGCACGACCAGTAGGCGATGTTCGTCCAGTTGCCCCTCGACCCCTTGTAGATACCGATAAAGCAGTTCACGTTATCGATGGCGACGAGGTATCCCGTAGGACTCGAGAGCAACGCGACGCGGTTGTTCATGGCCCGATACTTGGGCGCAAGCACCTCCGAGGGGTTTACCGAGAAGGAGGTAGAGCCGATGAACCTGCCGTCCGCGTACACATGCGAGACGCAGCCGCCCGAATGGAGGAGGTTCTGACAGGAGATGTCAGCCCGCCAAAGGCCGCCACCCACATGGCGGGCGCTATACCAGGTCAGGTCGTCCTGGCCGCCGCTCGTAGACCACGTGGGAACCTGAACCCGAGACGGCGAACCCGCAGGATTGCGCACCCATACCGTGCGGCTCCCTGAACTGCCCGTGACGAACACATAATTGGTAAGGTTCAGCGTCGTCGAGACCGACCCCACGAACGACGTCACGCCGTTGCCGCCCGTGACATAGGCGTGGGAGACGTAGGATCCCGCCTCTCCGTTATGCCGGTAAGCGGGAATGGTGACGCGATAGCTGCCGTCGCCCTGCCGCACGGCGTCGTACCAGACGATGTCGTCCTGGCCGCCAGCAGCCGTCCAGGTGGGAACCATGACGCGAGCCACCCCCGAAGGAGAGCTGATGCCGGAAACCGTCACTGTAACCGTTCCCGCTCCGTCGTTCTTGGTGGCGGACACCACCTTGGCGGAGACGGGCTTGACGGAGAAGGCCGCCTGCCCGCCGAAGCGAAGGGCGCCCGCAGCCGTCGCATAGGCGTGCGCGGCATAGTCGCCTGCGTCGCCATGGGACGATACGGGGATATTCGCCACCCAGACGCCATCGGGGGCACGTCGAGCCGCATGCCAGACGATGTCATCCTGCCCGCCGGAAAGCGACCATACCGGGAACGTCACCGAAGACGCCATGGCAAACCAGCCGCCCGAGGCCGTCATCGTCACCGTTTTCTGATCCCCTGAGAGCACTGCCGTCACCGCAGCAGGAACGACGCTAACCGAGCCCCTCGTCTCCCCCGCGTAGCCAAAAACCCCGTTGCCCATGGTCACATAGGCATGGGCAACGTACTCCCCCACATCGCGCCGAGGATGCGCAAGAGGCACCGTCGCCGCCCATGACCCATCGGATCTTCGAGAAGCGGCGTACCATACAATATCGTCTTGCCCACCAGCCGAAGACCAGACGGGGATCTGCACCGAAGAGACGCCCGACGAGGCCTTGATGCCCGAGACAGCCACGGTGAAGACCCCGGCCTTCTTCTGCGCCTCGGATTGCGAGAGGGAGACCGTCGCACTCGGAGCCGTGACAGAGAAGGAGGTTTCGCCCGCGTAGACTTGCGCACCTCTCACCATCGCATAGGCGTGAACAGCGTAGGATCCTGCATCGCCATGAGCTGGAATGGGTATCTTTGCACGCCATACGCCATCAGCGCCCTTGCTCCCCGCGTACCAGGAGATGTCATCCTGGCCCCCTACGGCAGACCAGGTGGGAAACAGCACGCTCGAAGCCAGGGAGAACCAGCCTCCCGACGCCGCAACGGAGGCCGTCTTCTGGTCGGAGGCCAGCGTCACGGAAACCTGCGCGGGCGACAAGGAGACGCTTGCCGTGGCTTGGCCGACAAACGAGAAGAGACCGTTTCCGCACGTGAGGTAAACATGCGCGTTGTACTCGCCCGCCGCCCGCCGCGAGCCAGCGAGGGAGACCTCGACAACCCAGGCTCCGTCAGCACGCCGCTTCGCGTCAAGCCACTCTATGTCATCTTGCCCACCGGCCGTAGACCATACCGGAACCTGAACACGCGACACCCCCGACGGCGCAGAGACATCCGAAACCGCGACCGTAAAGACACCAGACTTCTTCTGCGCCTCAGACTGGGAGATCGTCACCTTGGCCGAAGGCGCGGACACCGTGAACGAGGAAGCACCGGCATAGGACTGCGTGCCCCCCTTAGCAATGTAGGCATGTACGAGATAGTTGCCTGAGGATCGGTGCGAGGAGACGGGGACGATCGCGCCCCACGATCCGTCAGCGGCTTTCTTTCCAACGTACCAGACGATGTCATCCTGTCCGTTTGCGGCAGACCACGTGGGAAACAGAACCGCCGTGGCGCCCGAGGCAGCCGCAGCAGAGAGCTTGACGGTGGCAGTCCTCTCGTCTTTGGAGAGCACTGCGGTCACAGGGGACGCGGCTGCCTGCTGGTCGAGAGCCTCCTCTTTCGCCGCCGACTGCGGGCCGTCCTTCGCGGCAGGAGCGACGGCAGGGGGTTTAGCCGCGTCAGCGGCCTCCCCTGTGGGCTCCTCGTTGTCAGGCTGGACCGTATCGGTGGCATCGCCTGAGGGAGCCTGCGCATCAGGGGAAGTGACGCCTCCTGGATGGGCGCCCCCTTCATCCTGATCAATCGGGGAAACCGGATCGGCCGAGGGCGCAGCCGCAGGAGGGCGCTGGCCGGCAGGGGGCTCACCCGCCGAATCGCCCTGCGTCTCGCTCTCGGTGACGGGCGCCTTCCCCCCGGCTCCAACATCTCTCTCATCTGCACTCTGGGCCCAAGCGCATGGCGTGATGCCAAGTGCAAGCGCAAGCGCGAGCGCAACGATGCCCGTTCTCTTCATGAGAAAGCTCCCTCTCTCCAAAAAATGAATTGACGGGGGCATAACGCCCCCGTCAATTTTATTCCTTCAGCTGAACCTTCAGGCCTAGTATTTGGAAAGTTCTTCGATCAACGTCAGGAGTTTCGTACCGTACGCCGGATCGCTCGCCCACTTTCCCGAAAGGGCGATCACCGTCGTTGCCGATCCCCTCTTGACGAGGTTGAACCGGGGGTCAACGCAGGGGTTGCGCAGGGCGTCCGTCGAGGCATAGGCCTTCAGGTGCTGGGTTTGCGCCCGCAGCCCGGTCCTCACGTCGGGGAAGGTAGCAGGACGGGGATTGCTGTCGGTCGCGCCGATGCCTCCGAAGTTGCACTGATCGGCCTTCACGCTGCTACCCTGGAACTGCAGCCAGCCGGTCTCGAGCATGACCTGGGCAAACAGCACCTCAGGCTTCACGCCCTCCGCCTTCGCCTCCTCACAGAGGATCGAGCAGAACTTCTCGATGTTATCGGCGCCCTTGGCGGTGTAGACCATTGTCGGATAGGTCTTCCCCTTCGCATTCCACATGCGAACCATCTGCGTGACCGAGGCGTTGGAGCTCCCCATTATCCGGTAGTTCAAGCCGTCGACAATGGTCTGGCTTACCGAGAACGAGGTCTCGCCCGCGTAGGAGCGAACGCCGCCGAGCGTCAGATAGCAGTGAGACGCATATGTTCCCGCGGTCCGGTGGTTCGAGATGGGAACCTGAGCCGTCCAGGTCCCCGTCAGCGAGTTCTTGGCCCCCAAGTACCAGACAATGTCGTCCTGACCGCCTGCAAGCGACCACGTGGGGAACTCAACCGACGTGGCCCGAGGAAGGTTGCCCCCCTTGGCGGTTATGGTATAGGAAAGCCCATCGGATGATTTCTGAGCCGAGACAGAGACCGGCGTGGGCATCAGACGGTAGGTGGTCTCGGTCACGAAGCTCTGGATTCCCGCGCGGTCGGTCGCATAGGCGTGAATCGCATAATCGCCCTGCTGGTAGCCGTGATCGGAGATCCTCACCGTCACGCGATAGCTGCCGTTCCCCTTCGAGTCCACCGAATAGGGAGCCATGGAGTACCAACGGATGTCATCCTGGCCGCCCACCGTCGTGCACCACACGGGCAGCTGGATCGAGCGAATGCCGAGGGAGGACGAGACAGACGCCTCAATCACCATGGTACCAGCCGACTGATCCGCGGAAACCACCTTCACCGAGCCGGTGGGACGGGAGACCGTGAAGGAGGTCTCCCCGACGAACACCTGGCTGCCGCCGAGCATCATATAGCAATGGGCCGCGTACTTACCCGTATCTCCATGCCGAGGGACGGAGACCTTGACGCTCCACTCTCCCGTGAGGGAGTTCTTGGTCGCCGGATACCAGACGATGTCGTCCTGGCCGCCATTAAGGGACCAGACGGGAATCGAGACCGAGGCCGCAGAGGCCAACCGCCCGCCCTTGGCGGTAATCGTGTAGGAGAGGCCGTCGGAAGACGACTTGGCGACCACGGTGGCCGGCGGCAGAGTAAGACGCTGCGACGTGCTGTCCACGTAGGCTCTGGCGCCGATCTTGTCGGTCACGTAGAGGTGGGCTGCGTAATCGCCCGATTGGTAAGCGTGGTTGGCCATGTTGACCGTAATGCGATACGTCCCACGCCCTAGGGAGTCGACGCTGGTAGGTGACATCGCATACCAGCGGATGTCGTCCTGCCCGCCGACGCTCGAGCACCAGACAGGCAGCTGAACCGAGCCGACGCCCACAGGCGACGACACCGTCGCTTGAATGACCATCGTGCCCGCCGACTGGTCGGTAGAGACCACCTTCACCGTGCCTGTAGCGGCCTGATGGGTGAAGGAGGCGGAGCCGACGAAACTCTGAGATCCCCCGGCGGTCATGTAGCAGTGGGCAGCATATTCGCCGGCGCTCCCGTGATTTGACAGAGGAACCGTGACGCTCCAGCTGCCGTCCAGGGCGTTACGCTGGCCGGGATACCACACGATGTCGTCTTGACCGCCCTCAAGCGACCAGGTAGGGAACGAGACCGATACCGCAGAGGCGAGCTTGCCGCCCTTGGCGGTGAGCACCACGCTTCGCCTGTCGCTGGAGAGCGTCGCGGTGACCGCGGCGTTGCTAACCGGCGTCATCCTCTGGACGACGCTCGTCAAGTAGGTCTGGACGCCCGCCCCGCTCACCACGTAGAGATGAGCCTGGTAGTCGCCGGCCTGCTTTCCGTGGTTCGCCGTCGAGACGGTAAGGCGATACGTGCCGTTGCCCCGAGAATCGACACTCTTCGGCGACATGGTGTACCAGCGGAGGTCGTCTTGCCCCCCTACCGTCTCGCACCAGACAGGCAGCTGAACGGCGCTTACGCCCGTCGATGAGGAGACCTGGGCCTCATACGTTATCGAACCCGCCGCCTGATCGGCAGCCACCACCTTCAAGGTGCCCGTCGGAAGCGTCGTCACCTGCTTAGACAGGCCGTACTGCCGCGCGATTCCCGTCGCATCGGCCACGCCCAGCTTTCGCAGCTTGGACTCGTCGCTCAGATACAGCTCGTAGTCAAGGGGGCTCGAGATAAACGCATGCTCGACGATGATACCCGGAATGCCGTACTGCCGCGCATAGCGCGTGATGCCGTAATAGTCGATGGGGTGACCGGAGAGGTCGGTGCCGTCGACGCGGGTCTTCACACCACGGTCGTTGAGGCCGAGCTTCTCCAGCTCATCGAGGATCTTGCTTCCCAAGGCGGTGCCGACGACGTGGGTGTCATGGTTGTAGTCGGAGCTATTAGGCACCCATACCTCCGCCCCGTTCGCATGGGGGAGATCCGACGAGTTGAGGTGGATGCTCACTACGACATCGGCACCTTGGTCGACAGCGCGCTTGACACGATTGTAGATGCTCACCGTCTCGTTCTCAGTCTTCGTCAGGATGACGCGCACGCCTTGGTAGGCCTCGAGCTCCGCCTTGCAGTAGTTGGCGATCTTCCAGGTGAGAACCTCCTCGCGCGACCCGCTGACCCCCGAGGCTCCAGACTCGGTTCCACCGTGGCCGGGGTCGATGGCCACCACCAGCTCGCCAGCCCTTGACTGGCCGTCGGGGGCGGCCGCGCGGCTCCGGCTCATCGTGCGAGCGTTCTTCGAAGGCGCGGCCGCCTGGGCGGACTGCTCCAAGGCGTCCTCCATCGAAGACGCCTCCACCACCTCTCCGCTCTCATCCACGGTGAAGAACGAGACGTCATCAGCATCAGGGGCCTCAGCGGAGGCAACGGCAATCCCGGCCTCGGAGGACGGGACGATGAGGAACCGGGCGATGTCGCAAGCGCTCAGGTCAAGGGAGACCTCGCCATCCTCGCCGCGATACGCGATGCTCTTCGCTACCCACTCGCCTGAGGTCCAGCCTTCGGTCGAGAACGAGAACAGTACGGAGGACTCGGTCGCAGCGGAAGCGGAAACGGCTCGCCTCTCCCCGTCGTTCTCAAGAGTAAGAACAGCCTGGGAAAGCCCCGGCGCTTCCTCGAGGAGGGAAATCGCCACATGCTGCGTCTCGGGCTGGGAGATGGTCTGCCGGTCAACGTAGACGAAGGAGACGAGGCTCTCGGCGGCAGCGGTCTCGACGGAGGACGGGGAAGTCTCCGGAACCTCCGAATCAGCCGCCTTCTCGCCCACGGCAGAATCAAGCCCCTCGCCCGCCTCGGATGCCGGGTCGTCCCCCTCGGCAGGAGCCGGTTCCGGCGCCACGGCATCTTCCGCCGGAAGGGCCGGATCGCCCACGAGTCCGACGAACTCCGTGACGGCATCGGGCGCCTTATCTCCGAAGGCCATGACCGGGAAGCCGACCCCCGCAACCAGAAGGAGCGAGAGGGCGCAGGCAAGAAGCTTTTTTGGATCACGCATAGCAAATACCTCGTTTTAGCCGTGTTTATTGCAACCGCCATCATATCGAAAACAACGCGCGCTCGACAAGGCGCGAGCCTCACTCCACACCTTTTTCCGATGATCAAAACCCAGCGAGCAACATGGGCTTTTCCCCTTTGTGGTAGCCTTTGTGTGCTTGCGAGCCCCCAAAGGCCGCCTGAAACGTTTTCGGCAGAAGGAACCCCATGATCTTCTCCAGCTCGACTTTTCTCCTCGTCTTTCTCCCCCTTACCGTCATCTGCTACTTCCTCGTCCTGGGGCGTGCCTGCAAAAACATCTTGCTGCTCCTCGCTTCCCTGGTCTTCTACGCATGGGGCGAACCGGTCTACCTCTTCCTGATGATTGTCTCCATCATCGTGAACTGGGGATTCGGGGTGGCCATTGGCTCCACGCACGGCCCGGCGAGAAAGGCTCTCCTCGCACTCGACGTGACGGCGAACCTCGGCATCCTCGGCTTCTTCAAATACGAGGGCTTCCTGGCCGCCAACGTCAACGCGCTCCTCGGACACGCGCTGATACCCGATCTCCAGCTCCCGCTTCCGATAGGCATATCCTTCTACACCCTCCAGGCGCTCTCCTATGTGGTCGACGTCTACCGCGACGAGGTTCCCCCTCAGCGCAACCCGCTCTACCTGGGCATGTACATAGCGATGTTCCCCCAGCTCGTAGCCGGCCCCATCGTTCGTTATTCCACTATCCAAGACCAGATACTCCATCGCCACGAGAGCCTTCGCGACTTCGCCGCCGGCGCGCGCCTGTTCTGCGTGGGCCTCGCCAAGAAGGTGCTCCTCGCCAACACCGTGGCCATCCTCGCCACCAACATGCTGGCCGAGGGAGGTCCCGCCATCGGGGCGATAGGCGCCTGGGCCGGACTTGCGGCCTACACCTTCCAGATATTCTTCGACTTCTCGGGCTATTCGGACATGGCCATCGGCCTGGGAAAGATGTTCGGCTTCAAGTACCTCCGCAACTTCAACTATCCCTATATCTCAAGAAGCGTCACCGAGTTCTGGCGACGTTGGCACATATCACTCTCCTCGTTCTTCCGAGACTACGTCTACATCCCCCTCGGGGGAAATCGAGTAACCCCCCCCCGTTGGGTTTTTAACTTGGCGGTTGTGTGGCTCCTAACCGGGTTCTGGCACGGTGCCGCTTGGAACTACATCCTTTGGGGACTCTACTACCTTGCGCTCCTCCTGCTTGAGAAGCTTCTCATAGGACAGTGGCTGCGCAGGCTTCCCGCCCCCATCCAGTGGGCATACACCGCCCTGGCGTTCATGGGCGGCTGGCTGCTGTTCTGGATCGAGGATCTCTCCGCGATGGGCCAGTACCTCCTCGCGCTCGTTGGAGCGTTCGGAGCCACGGGCTCCTCCACCTTCTGGGAGCTGGGGGCGTGGTCGTTCATCCCCGTGCTTCTGATGTGCGCCCTCGCCTCCACGCCTATTGTTCCTTGGCTCAGGGCCAGGGTGGTCGCCTGGACGATCGGGCGCCCGCTCGCGAAGGGGACGTTCATGTCGGACGACCTTCCCAACACACGGCTCCTCTCCACCGACAGCCTGTGCGACTACGAGGGATACGCGAGCGATGGCGAGCTTAGCGACGCTCCCCGTCGGAGGAAGGTCGCGTACGGGGTGGTTCTGCTCGCATCGGACATCGCCCTGGTCGCAATGCTGCTGCTCTCCATCGCCTCCGTGGCATCTGGTTCGTTCAACCCCTTCATCTACTTCCGATTCTAGACATCCCCCGAAAGGAGGAAACGCATGTACCAGTCACTGCGCGCGGCCTTCATAGCCTGCTTCTCCCTCGTCCTGTGCGCCATCTTGATTACCGCAGCCCTTTCGTTTCTCCCGGTCGGCCTTCCGGCATGGCTCAAGAACCCGACCTACTCCTCCCAGCTCGAGGGAAGAACCTACGAGAAACGCCCCTCCCTGAGCGTTGCCGCGCTCGAGGACGGCAGCTTCCAGGATGCCTTCGAGCAGTACGTGTCCGACCGCATTCCCTCGCGCGACCGGATGCTCATGGCCAACGCCTCCTTGCAGCGCGCGCTCATAGCAACTGCGGCGCTCCCCTTCGGATACGACGTCTATCCCACCTTCTATGGGTCGGGAACCGTCTACGACAGCAAGGCGGACATGGTGGCGCCGCTGCCCGAGAGGCAAAGCCCCAAGCAGGAGGAGTCCTACCGCGCCGCAGCCGAGGCCCTGAGCGCCTTTGCGAGCGCGCACCCCGACCTGAACATGGTGTTCTGCGAAGTGGATCGACTTGAGTTCTCGGGGGCCAATCCCGCATCGGGACTCATCTCCGATCCCATTGACCGGCCTTACATGCGAAGCCGCTTCCTCAGCCAGCTCCCCTCCAACCTCCAGGTGGTTGACTTGGAGGCAACCGACAAGGAGGCGTTCGTCACGGACTACTTCAGGAGCGACCACCACTGGAACGTCGGCGGCGCCTACAAGGGCTACACGAAGATCCTTGACACCTTGCTCCCGGGCGCGACGCCCGTAACCGTCTACGGATCGGACACCTGGGACAACATCCCCTTCTTCGGCTCCAATGCTCGGCTTGGCCTCTGCGAGGTCGTTGAGCACGATGTCATAACCGATCTGGCCTACGATGAGTCCGACCTCTCGGTGCGCATAGACGAAAGGGATGAGTCCATCGAATCGCTCCGTCACCGCGAATCCTACGACGCAGGAGCAGTAAGCGATGACCGTTATCAGAACCGCTACGCCGAGTACTTCCACGGTGACTTCGGAATCATAGAGATAACGAACCACGACAAGCCCGAAGGAGAGGATATCGTCCTCATCGGCGACTCCTTCTCAAACGCCATGGAGCGCTTCGTCGCCGAGCATTATCGCACCACCTACGTCATCGACCCGCGCCGCTATCCGGAAACCCTCGGGGACTTCGTCGAATCGCATCCCGTGGAAAACGTCCTGTTCGTCCTCGGGGGCACCACCTACGTCAACCCCACGGTCATATCGTTCATCGGAGGCGCCGAGGGCTAGCGCTGAGACATCGTCTGATCGAGGGCGTCGATGAGCGCCGCAGCGCTTTCCTCCCAAGAATAGAGCGACGCGGCCCGCTCGGCGCATCGCGCAGCCCGCTGTTGGGTATCCGCAAGCCGCGTCACGCACTCCTCGACGGCTTCGGCGATCTTCTCGGCACTCGGCTCCCCGAGGACGATTCCATACGATTCGTCGGGAACGAGGGATCGTGCTATGCCCACATCGGTCGTGATGGGCAGGGCGCCGCAGATCGCCGCCTCCAGCAAGGCGCTGCCGAACCCCTCCGACCTGCTCGGAAAGCAGAAGAGGTCGGATTCTCCGAGGAGGGCCGCCACGTCGTGTGGCTCAAGGCGCCCCACCAGGGAAACGCAGGAGGGGGCATTCCGGCGCAGCTCCTCCTCCAAGGGGCCCTCTCCCGCCACGACGAACGCGACGGGCGTGGAGGAGGAGACCAGCCGCGCGGCCTCGACGAGCTCGCGCACGCCCTTCTCTGGAACGAGACGCCCCACGAAGGAGACGATTGGAGCCTGAGGGGGTATGCCCAGCTCTCGCCGGAAGGACCGCGCCGAGGCAAGCGAGCGGTAGGACTCGGCGTCGATGGCATTGGGTATCACCCCCGCGCCTTTGATGCCGAACCGATCCAGCCACGCGACGCTGCTCGGCGATATCCCGTAGAACACGGGGGCGAAGATGCGAAGAGCCGCCGTCACGCCCTGCTCATAGGCCGCAGCGGCCTTGTCAAGAAGGGGGCTTCCAAAGGTAAGGTAATCGGCACCATGGTCGAGAACCACCGCCCTCCCCCCCTGCTTCCGAGCGAGCCAGGCCCCGATGAGGGAATGGGGGTAAAAGCGCGTGTTCACCAGAACGCCGTCGAAAGCGTCTCGCTTCAACTCCCTCAGGAGCGCGCGAAACCGACGGTTCGGCTTGGGAACCGGCAGTCGGCCGCCCACCAGGCCCCGGCAGGGAAGCCTCACGACCTCCACTCCCTCCGACAGCCGCTCGCGCTCCCCCTTCCCGTGGGTGTCGTTCGTTACGATGGTGACCGCATGTCCTTCGTCTTCCAGCGTACGCGCCAGATGATCGGTAAACACCTCCACCCCGCCCATGTTGGGGAGGAAGAGAGCGGAGAATATGCAGAGGCGCCTTCCCATAGAGGGCGTGTCCTAGAGCTCGCCGAAGTCGAGAACCTCGGGAGAGTGCACCTTGCGCTTGTCCTCGGGAGGCAGCTGCATGTAGTCGCCATAGACTGCAGTCAGGTAGGCATCCGTATCGTGGGGGCAGGGGAACGGGGCGTCCTCGAAGACAACATCCACCGGCGGGTAGACGTCCTTGGTGCGCAGGTACTCGAAGTCCTGAACGCAGCAGATGTACTCTGTTTCGCCCTCCCTATCAGGAGCAGAGAGCGCCTCGACATACCGGTCGTAGCGCCTCGCAATGCCCTCGGGAGAGCAGAACGCCCTCACCAGGCGATGGCCCACCTTGCAAATCGCCTTCTTGAGATCGCGGAACGACTCCGTCGGCTGAATAGCCGGGTTCGGCGTGTAATAGAGGTAGAGCACGCGCTGCCACCAGATGGCGCGGTTGAGCAGACGGGCCCTCTCCTTCTCGCCGAGGCTGTCCTTGACCGGATCATAGGGAAAGACGTCCAGGTAGATACACGACTCAAGTCCCGCGTCCAGGCTCTCGCGGGCGAGGAACCGTGTGCCCTCCCGATACACCTTAGCAAAGAGGTACGAGTAATTCTCGGTGTTGAGGTGCGTATGCAGGGAATACCCTTCAGGCGGATTCTCCTGGAAGAGACGCACGAAACGCTCATAGTCAGAACGCATCATTCCCACATCGATATCATCATCCCAGGGGATGAACCCCCCATGCCGCACCGCGCCGAGGCATGAGCCCCCATCAAGGAAATAGGTGATGCCGTTCTCCTTGCAGAACTTATCAACCGCCTTCAGCATCTCAAGCTCCACGGACTGAAGCTTGCAAAGGTCTTGATCAGAATACGCGCTCATTGCAGATCCATCTCTTTCCTCAGAAAACGAACAACGCAGTAAACAAGGACGACGCACCCTAGGGCGTAAGCCAGGGCGCCGGCGAAGCTGACCCCATTAGCCCCAAACCACGTTATGAAATAATAGGACAAGGGAAACACCGCCGCAAAGGCGAGGATGTTTCCCGCGAGAATGTCCACCATGGATCGCATGACAATGAGAAGATCCATGAAGAACCATATGTAGGCCGTTGCAGCGGTGCAGAGAAGCATCGGCTGGAGAAGGTACGCATAGGCGGTTATCCCGTCCCCGAAGAGAAGCCTCAGCCCCCATTCCCCGAAGAGGGCGAAGAGCACGCTCACCAAGACGGCGATGAGGGCGATGCCGACGCAGACCTTCCCCGACAGGAGAAGCAGGCCGCGCCGATCCTTCCGATGAACGAGATCGGCAAATACGCCAAGAAGCGGGTTGTAGATGTAGGTAGCTCCCATCTGGACGATGGCCGCAAGGGTAGAGACCGACGCATACGATCCCAGGGCCGCCTCGCCCTCCATCGCGAAGAGAAACTGGCGGGCCACCGTCACCACCGCGCTGCACAGCACTCCCGACGCAACGGCGGGAAGGCAGCAGCGGGCGAGCCTCCTCGCCGAGAGCGCATCGATGCGCGGCCTTATATCGGAGAGCCCGCTCGCCCTCCTCGCATCGAAGAAGATGAGGATCACGGCCGCCGTCACAGTCATGGCGTTAACGGCGGCGGTCAGGCTTGCCGTGAGGTAGAGCGCGACCGAGAAGGCCCCGAGAGACGAGAAGCCCTGCATGATGAGAGACGCCCCTGCGTAGTCAAGCCGCGAATAGCGCTGGTCCACACCATGGAGGATGTCGATGATGACCACCACCGACTTGTAGACCAGAAACGCGACGATCGGCAGGAGGGAGCCACCCGTCGTCAAGACGGCATAGAGGACGCAAGCGCAAAACGCCAGAAACGTAGTGACGATCCTGAAGGCGACGTACTGCGCGTCGGAATACTCGCCCTCGACATCAGACACCTGATAAGTACGCGTGTTGTAGTAGGCAAGGGGGGTGAATATGTTTCCAATGGCCATGGCAAGCGCCAGGACTCCCGCGTCGTCGAAGCCGGTAGACAGCCGTACGACCACCACGGAGAGAAGCCACTGGCAGGCAAGGTAGGTTATGGACCCGATAGAGTACCAAGCCATGTTCTGCTTGATGGACTTCGGCTGGGTGGACACTTCTGACGACACGGCTCTTTGCTGCTCCTCAACTCCTCTTCATGGAAGTCTCATCATCACCGATGATCGATCGTCCTCGAGGAAGGAGTGCCAAAGAGCGTCATTAATCCACGAGCGCCGCCCTACGCGGCCGGTACCATGCGGCCCGCTCCCCTCCCTTCCCTGCTATCATAATCGCTTACGCGATGAGAAAGGGTTACCGATGGCCGAACGTCAGCGACAGCTGTACCTGGATGTCCTCCGCATTGTCTCGATAGCCGCCGTGGTGGTCATACACACCGCCGCCGAGTACTGGACGGCCTTGGACGTGACCTCCTACGAGTGGAAGGTCGAGACCGTCTATGACGGACTCGTCCGCTGGGCCGTGCCGGTATTCGTCATGATCAGCGGAGCGCTCTTCCTCGATCCGTCTCGAGACCAGCCGATCAAGAAGCTCTATGGCAAGAACATCCTGCGCATCGTGACGATCATCCTTTTCTGGGGGACAATCTACGCGCTCCTGGCGGGCCTTCCCTCCGATGCGTCAGCCCCATCCCTCTACGCCTTCTTCAAGGCAGCGATTTTCGGCCACTACCACATGTGGTTTCTCTACATGATCATCGGCCTCTATGCGAT
>CANSQW010000003.1 GCA_947649215.1 uncultured bacterium
TGTGTATAAGAGACAGCACCCCTAGATGGCCGCCAGCGCCTGGTCGAGGTCGGCGATGAGGTCGGCGGCGTCCTCGATGCCGCAGGACAGGCGCACCAGGTCGGGCCCGATGCCGGCAGCCGCAAGCTCCGCCTCGGTCATCTGTCGATGCGTGCTGGCCGCGGGGTGCAGCACGCAGGTGCGCGCGTCGGCCACGTGCGTGGCGATCTGAGCCAGTCGCAGGTTGGCCATGAACGCCTCGGCCGCCTCGCGGCCGCCGGCCACGCCGAAGCTCACCACGCCGCAGCTGCCCTCCGGCAGGTACTTGGCCGCACGTCCATGCTCAACGTCGCCCGACAGCGACGGATGGCGTACCCAGGCCACCTTCGGGTGCGCTGCCAGGTGCTCGGCCACCGCCAGGCCATTGGCTGCGTGACGCGCCATGCGCAGGTGCAGGCTCTCGAGCCCCAGGTTGATGAGGAACGCGCTCTGCGGGCTCTGGCAGCAGCCGAGGTCGCGCATGAGCTGGGCCGTCGCCTTGGTGATGAACGCCCCGCCCTGGCCGAACCGCTCGGTGTACACCACGCCGTGGTAGCTCTCGTCCGGCTCGCACAGACCGGGGAACTTATCGGCGTGCGCCTGCCAGTCGAACGTGCCGCCGTCCACGATAACGCCGCCCACGGTGGCCCCGTGGCCGTCCATGTACTTGGTGGTGGAGTGGGTCACGATGTCGGCGCCCCACGCGAGGGGCCGGCAGAGCACCGGCGTGGGGAACGTGTTGTCCACGATCAGCGGCACCCCGTGGGCGTGGGCCGCCGCCGCGAACCGCTCGATGTCGAGCACGGTGAGGGCCGGGTTGGCGACGGTCTCGCCGAACACGAGCTTGGTGTTGGGTCGGAATGCCGCCTCAAGCTCGGCATCCGAGCAGTCGGGCTCGACGAAGGTGCACTCGATGCCCATGCGTCGCAGCGTATGGGACAGCAGGTTGAACGTGCCGCCGTAGATGGATGCCGACGACACGATATGGTCGCCTGCCCCGGCGATGTTGAATACGGCCATGAAGTTTGCCGCCTGGCCCGACGACGTGAGCATGGCGGCGGTACCGCCTTCCAGCTCGGCGATCTTGGCCGCCACCGCGTCGCAGGTGGGATTGGCCAGGCGCGTGTAGAAGTAGCCGGATTCCTCCAGGTCGAACAGGCGGCCCATGGCCTCGCTCGTGCCGTACTTCCACGTGGTGTTCTGGTAGATGGGAACCTGACGCGGGTCGCCGTCGCCGGGGCGCCAGCCGCCCTGGACGCACGTGGTGCCGATGGTCTCGCTCATGGGATAGCCTTTCGTCGTGCCGGAGAAGAACGCCGCCTATTGTACGACGAGGGCGCGCCTGGCGTCTCCCTCGCATTCGATATAGCCAGCTACCCGATAAACGAATAAGCCGATAACCGCTCTGCGCCTCCGCTCGCGCGGCCTTCTTATATAGTAGGGTGCGCCAAACGCGCGCCCATGCGCCTTGCGGGCGCGTCGCACCGATCGAAGGAGCCCGCCATGCCCATACGCATCCCCGACTCGCTGCCCGCCACCCAGGCGCTCGAGAGCGAGAACATCTTCGTCATGACGGAGTTCAGGGCCATGCACCAGGACATTCGCCCGCTCAAGCTGCTGCTGCTCAACCTCATGCCCACCAAGATCACCACCGAGACGCAGATCCTGCGCAAGCTGTCCAACACGCCGCTGCAGGTGGAAGTCGAGCTGCTCCAAACCGCCAGCCACGACTCCAAGAACACGGCCGCCGAGCACCTGGAGGCCTTCTACACCACCTTCGACCAGGTGCGTGACCGCCACTTCGACGGCATGATCATCACCGGTGCCCCCGTGGAGCAGCTCGACTTCGAGGACGTGGACTACTGGGACGAGCTGTGCGACATCATGGCCTGGTCCGCCACGAACGTGCACTCCACGCTCCACATCTGCTGGGGCGCGCAGGCCGGCATCTACTTCCACTACGGCGTGCCCAAGCACGCGCTGGACGAGAAGACGTTCGGCGTGTTCGAGCACCGCCTGACGAAGCACACCTCCCCGCTCGTGCGCGGCTTCGACGACGACTTCTGGGCGCCGCACTCGCGCTACACCGAGGTGCGCGCTGCCGACATCGAGGCCCATCCCGCGCTCGAGCTCATCGCCGTCTCCGACGAGGCGGGCGTCTACATCGCCAAGTCCACCGACAGCCGCCACTTCTTCGTGTTCGGCCATCCGGAGTACGATCGCGACACCCTGCGCGCCGAATACGACCGCGACATCGCGAAGGGCCTGGCCATGGCGGTGCCGGCCCACTACTTCCCCAACGACGACCCCGCCGCCGAGCCCATCGCGCGCTGGCGCTCGCACGCCCAGCTGCTCTACACCAACTGGCTCAACTACTACGTCTACCAGACCACCCCCTACGACATCGACGCCATCGGCGCCGATGAGGACGCGGGCGAAGCTCCCGCGCGCGGCGCCGACGCGGAAGCCGGCGAGTAGCCATGGCCATCGACCCGCGGAAGGATCCGAACGCGACCATCGTCACCACGCCGCTCCCGAGCCAGCTCGCCCGGGAGCGAGCCGAGCGCGCAACGGCCGAGCGCGCGGACGTGGGCGCGGCGGGAGCGCCCACGCCGACCGACCCCTTCCGCCGCCCCGCCAACGAGGACGACGACGGCTACGACCCCTACTCCGACCGCCCCGCCGAGAACCCCCTCTTCGAGCGCGACCCCTGGAGTTAGCACGCCCGCACGCGGTGTCGCCGCTACGCTCGCGCCCCACACCGCACCATCCCGGGGCGGCGCCCCTCGGCAACTCGGCATCCTGCCCCGCGCACAAGGCGCAGCAGGGCCCTCACCTGTCGTTTCTTGCCTTCAGGAATTGATAACGGTATATTTTTAACGATTTGCCAACAACGCGGGCAAACCGGACGCAGCGGGCGTGGGCAAGCGCCTCGGACGTCCTCGGAACCATGAGCCAGGAGCACACGATGAACGCAAACGCACCCAGCAAGAAGCTCCTCCGATGCGCCCTCGCGGCGGTGCTGGCCTTCGGGCTGACCCTGCCGGCCGTCGGACTGGCCGCCTTCGGCGATGAGCCAGATGCGAGCACCCCCCCCCGTCAGCTAATTTAGCGTCTCCAACCGGGCCGGACGCACCCGACGCCTCGGCGCTTCAGGCGCCTGCGCCGCGCGAAGCCGACGACTCCGCGCCCGACACGCAGGCCGATGACGGCCCCCAGACCCTCGGCGGCCTCGTCGTTTCCGGCGGCATCAACGGCACCGACTACCAGCTGATCGGCAACAGCGTGCAGGTGCTCACCGACACGCCGCTCACCATCAAGAACGCCAACCCCGCGGCGTCCACCACCACCAACATCGTCATCCCCGCGGGCGTGAAGGCCGACGTCACCCTGGCCGGCGTCAACATCGCAGGCTCGTCGGGCTCGCCCATCAACATGATCACCAACCTCAAGGACACGGCCACCGGCGCCGCTGCCACCAACGGCGATCAGATCATCAACAAGACCACCCTGCACCTTACCTTGGCCGATGGCTCGGCCAACACCCTCAACGCCCTGGGCGTGGCGAACTACCCCGGCCTGCGCTGTGGCGAGGGCTCGGTGCTCGTCGTCGACGACTCGCGCCTCAACATCGATTCGGCCGGCAACCCCGTGGTGCCCCAGGACGGCAAGGTGGGCTTCGACGGCACGCTGCTTGACGGCACCGCCGTCAAGGCCGATGACCTGCTCACCGTCATGGAGTCGGCCAACCCCGGCTCGCTCACCTGCTATGGCGGCAACCGCTCATCCGGCATCGGTGGCGGCGCCTACGAGAACGCCGGCAACATGACCTTCGAGGGCGGCATCATCGCCGGCTACGGCTACCAGCACACCACCCAGAAAGACGACGTCGCCCGCACTGGCGCGGGCATCGGCGGCGGCCTGAACGGCGGCGGCACCATCATGAACTTCAACGGCGGCCGCATTACCGCCCACGGCGCGTACCACTCCGCCGGCATCGGCGCGGGCTACGGCAACCAGCAGTACGTGAGCGGCGGCGCGCCGGCCGGCGACGCCATCGCCCGCAAGAAGGGCTCCATCAGCGCCACCATCGGCGGCAACATCTACATCAATGGCGGCTTCATCCAGTCCACGGGCGGTACCCACGGCAACGCCTTCGGCGCCGGTTGCGTGTCCAACAACGCCAACCACGTCATCAAGGTGACCGGCGGCACGCTGCTGCCCACCTCGCCTTCGGGCAAGGACATCGGCGGCGGTGGCGGCTACGTCATCATCACCGGCGGCTCGGTGCGCGTGTCGGGCCCCACCAAGTTCGACGGCATCGGCGGCACCGCCTACAACACCGAGGGCATCACCACCTGGGAGGACATCACCAGCCAGCCCGGCGGCGCCCTGCCCAACGAGGACAAGGTGCAGATGATCACCGTCGACCTCTCCCCCGACATCGGCAAGGTGGATTACCGCATCAGCCACTGGGAGCTCTACGTCAACGGCGAGAAGCGTGATTACGGCGCGCCGGCCTATCTGGACAAGGGCCTGCTGTACCTGTGGCTGTCGGCCGAGGACTCGAAGAAGCCCGTCGAGGTGCGCCTGAGCTACCTCAACGACAAGAACGAGCAGGTCGAGGTGGAGCCCATCGAGACGCGCCCGGCCCCCGGCGGCGGCTCGACCCAAGCCAAGCGCTGGATCAAGTTCGAGCTGGACGAGTCGAAGTTCCCCGGCGGCCTGGTCAAGCCCTACGACGGCCTGCCCATCGAGAAGTGGGAGCTGTCGAAGAACCCGGTGACGGTAACGACCTCCACGTCCACCCGCGACCTGGACGACGATACCTTCGTCACCTTCTCCTACCAGTTCATAAACGCTGACGGCACGCTGAGCGAGAGCTTCTCCAACGGCTCGGAGATGCCCTCCGACACCGGCAAGATGAAGTTCGTCATGCAGTCCACCCAGTACGCCAACGACGCCGAGCTGTCCAAGACCTACTGGGGCCATGAGACCGAGGGCATCTGCCAGATCACCGTGGTACCCGCCGTGCTCACCCTGGAGGAGAGCTCATGGGTGCGCCTGGACGAGACGACCGGCTCCTACGAGCTGGTGAAGGAGACCGACACCGAGCCGGGCAACCGCCTGCGCCTGGTCTTCGACATTCGCAGCGCCGTGGGCACCGCCGTCACCTGCAAGGCGCCCACCGGCAAGTTCCAGATCATGATCGACGGAAAGCCCGTGGGCGACCCCATCGCCCTGACCGAGGAGGCTGTGAAGGCGTCGGCGCACTCCGAGTTCTCCGTCACCGAGGGCCCCACCGAGAAGGCGGCCAACACGCCTGAGGCCATGGCCTCCAAGGACGGCCGCTGGAAGACGAACGTCACCTACTACCTCGACCCGACCAAGCTCGACGGCAAGCTCGACCTGCTGGAGTCGGACGCGCAGAGCCGCGAGCACGAGGTGACCGTCCAGTACATCCCCGACAAGAACTACGTGGAGGGCACCGAGGCCAACCCCGAGAACGAGGCCTCCAAGCCCACCACCATCGTGCCCGTACCTCCCAAGGAGGAGGTCACCGTCGGCGGCGACAAGCTGGAGTTCAAGGAGGACAAGGCCGAGATCACCAAGCTCTACTCGGAGTTCCACGCCAGCGACGGCAGCGACATCGACGACTTCTTCAAGCTCAACTTCGCCTCCACCTCCGCCGCCAAGATCACCTACGTGAGCTCCAACCCCGCCGTGGCCGACATCATCCGCGACGAGAAGGGCAACCCCGTGCTCGACGAGGACGGCAACGTGAAGGTGCAGGTGTTCTCCTGCGGCACGGCGGTCATCACCATGACCCAGGGCGCCAACGCCATCTACAGCGGGCAGGTGCGCGAGCTCACGCTGAACGTGCTGCCCGACCCGTCCCTCAAGCCGCGCGTGCAGATCCGCCTGACCAGCCGCAACCTGACCGCGCTCGCCGAGGACGCCTCGCTCTCCCAGCCGGCCCTGGCGGCCTTCACGGCGGTGGAGGAAGCCGCCGGCGCCGCTCCAGAGGCCCGCGCCCTCACCGCACGCGTCTCCTCCAGCCGCGCCGACACGCCCCCGCGCCCCGGCGACGTCATGGAGTACACGGTGACGGGCCTCAACCTGACGCCCGGCTCGTCCTGGCAGGCGGCCACGCTGCTCGACACCATCGACGCCAAGCTGGAGCTTGACGCGGACAGCGTGGAGCTCTCGCGCAACTACGAGTCGCCCGACGCCGATCCGAGCCTGAGCACGCCCGCGTTCTACCGGGGCTTCGACTGGGACGGCCTGTCGTGGTCGTCGCTTCCGGAGGGCGAGTACGGCTGGGACAAGGCGACGCTCTCCAAGATGGTCGGCAGCGTCTACGGCGGCCAGTCCACCTCCGTGCGCTTCCAGGCCACCGTCGCCGACGGCACCGGCGAGCGCCCCGCCCCTGGCGATGACCCCATCGAGATCGAGAACAAGCCCGGCGGCGAGGGCGGCTACGGCAAGGAGGAGACCGACCTCAAGCCCGGCGAGGCACCGACCGACCCCACCCCGCTCGATCCCAAGACGGACATCGAGGTAGTCACCGACCCCGCGCCCACGCCCGTCCTGCCTAAGGATCCTACCGGCCCGGACATCAAGACCACCGTCACCATCGATCACAAGCAGCACGTGGAAGAGCACGACGACGACCGCATCCTCGTAGGCGACGTGCTGGCCGTCACCGTGCGCACCGAGAACGTCGCGCCCGACACGAAGCTGGCCAACGCCATCATGAAGGCGACGCTGCCGGTAGGATTCGAGCTCAAGCCGGGCACCATCGTGCTCACCGACGCCCAGGGCAAGACCTACCCCGTGCCCGACAGCGCCTATGACCCGAAGACCGGCATCATCGCCGTGAACGCGGGCGACCTCTACGGCGGCGAGGTGCTCCAGCTCACCTTCGACGTGGAGGTGACGGAGATCACCCAGACCGAGAAGCCGGGCGGCCCAGAGGATCCGGACAACCCGGACACGCCCGACAATCCCGATGGCCCGAGCGGCCCCGACAACCCGGGCGGCCCCGGCGATCCCGACAACCCCGAAAGCCCGGACACGCCCGGTTCCACGCGGCCCACGGGCCCCGTCATCGAGGGCGGCACGCTCGGCGAGACGCCCACCGACGAGTGGAACCGCGACCATCCGCTTGTTCCCGACCCGGACGATCCGGACGGGCCGCTCATTCCCGGCACCCCCGACGAACCCTTCGTCAAGCCCACGCCCGGCACGCCCTTCGTCCCCACCGAGCCGTGGGAGGATCTGGAGGACGAGTACGTGACGCCCGAGCCGGCGCAGCCGGTCGTCCCGCCGGTGCTCCCCTCCAACCCCAAGCTGGAGGATGACGAGGACGGCCCCGCCGACATCAAGGTGGAGAAGGCGGCCGACAACCTCGACCGCGACGATGGCGCCACCCATGTGGGCGACACCATCCGCTACACCGTCACGGTGTCTAACGCAAAGCCGCACTCGATGTGGTACGACGCCGTCATCCGCGACCAGGTGCCCGCGGGCCTCGAGCCGCTCGCCGGCAGCATTCGCGTCATCGGCGCCGACGGCGTGACGCGCCCCGTTCCCGACGAGGCCTACGACGTGCCCAGCCGCACCCTGGCCGTGACCGTGGGAGACCTGCCCGGCGGCAAGAGCGCCACCCTCATCTTCGAGGTGCTCGTGGAGGAAACCGCCATCGGGGCCGACCTGGGCAACGTCGCCGACGCCTTCGGCACCAAGCCCTCCGACGTCGACCTCGACGACGTGGCGGATGGCGCCGAGCGCCCCGAGGGCGGCGATCCCTTCGTGCCCGAGGAGGGCTGGGACGCGTTCGACAAGACGCACCCGAGCATCAGCAACCCCGAGCCCACCTACCCCTCCCCCGACGTCGACGCAGGAGGCGGCGTGCTGCCGCGCGACGAAGGCGGCAACGACGGAAGCGGCGCAGACGGCAACGGCGGCGCCGGCGGCGACAACCTCAGCGGCAAGAAGCCGCGGACGCTGTCCCAGCTGGCCCAAACGGGCGACGCCACCGCGCTGCTGGCCATTGCGGCCCTTGGCCTGGCCTCCGTGGCGCTCACCACCCTCGTAGGCTCGCGCCTCCGCCAGAGGTAACCTGCGGGAAGCATCACACCCATCCACCGGCGGCGCTGGGCGGTACCCCGATTCCGCCTGGCGCATCGCCTGCACGCAAGGGGCCCCTTCTCCCGGAGGGGCCCCTTCGTCTTTGGAAACAGAAGAGCCGGCCCGGGAGGGTGGGCCGGCTCTTGAGCGGAGGGATCAACCTGATAGGCGCCTAGTTCGCGCGGAACTCCAGCTGCTTCTCCTGGGCGACGGACAGCCAGCCCTCGGGAATCTCGGCATCGGCGTGGCACTTGCTGCAGTAGTTCACCGAGGCGCGATGCGCCTTATGACAGCTGTCACAGGTCACCTCGCCATGTTGCTCCACATGGGGATTGCGCTCTTGATCAGCGGTTATGGCCACCAGATCGGCACGATCCATGGGCGTGCCGTCCTCGTTGACGTGACATGCGTCGTTCAGGCAGAACTCCTCGCCCGACCCGAGGCCACGCGCTTCCACCAGCTGGCTAAGGGGCCGCTCTATGAGCGCGTAGCCCTCGTTTCCCACCGACACCACCTCGTAGTCGCCCGACACCCAGCTCATGCCCTCGGCCACCTGCTCGCCCAAGGTGGGCACGTGGCAGCTCAGGCACGTGGAGCCGTCTGCGGCGCGATGCGTGGCAGCCATCATGCCGGAGGCGTCTGCCACCTCGTTGCCCCACTTGTCCTCAGCGGGCTGCCCGGGCTCGGCCTCATAGGTGGGCAGGTAGGGATCCATCGAAACATGGCAGATGGCACCGCAGAAACTCGGCTGCTCATGCCACACCCACAGCCCGGCGCCGGCAACCACCAGCACAGCAGCCACCACCGCCACCGCGATGGGAGCGCGCTTGCGCGGGCGCTTCGCCGCCGGAGCCGCTTCGGCCGCACCGGTCGCGCAGCTCGCCTTGGGACTCTTCTCTTGCTCAGTCATCATCTCACCTCACATCCCCTGGCGCGCCTACTCGGCACCCGCCAGCTTCTTGCCCACCATGCGTCCGAAGGTGGCGCAGCGACCGGCGTTGATGCCCGCAGCAAGGTTCGGGTAGAACCCGGCGTAGAAGCTGCCCTGGTCGTTGCCTACCACGTAGACGCCCTCGATGGGCTCGCCGTCGGCGCCAAAGGGCTGCAGCTCGTCATTCACCTGGACGCCATCAAGCGTGCACAGCGTCAAACCGCAGCTCTTCACCGTGGCGTAGAACGGCGGGGTGCGCAGCTCGCTGAGGCGGAAGGCCTCCTTGCCGAAGTCAGGATCGACCTGGTTGTCGAAGTTCTCGTTCTGGCGAGCGCAAGTAGCCAGGAAGGCCTCCTTCTCGTCGCCCTCGAAGCCCAGCTGGTCGGCGAGGCCCTCCAGCGTGTCGTCCTTCACGATGAAGCCGGCTTCCACGAAGCCCTCCATCTCGGGGCCGATCCACTCATCGAGCATGCCGGGGAACGAATCGTGGTCGCTGCCGCCCTCAGGCTGCATGTAGATGGTGGAGCACCCCACGGTATGGAAGCGCGGCACGTCGTTCTTCCAGTTGCCGTCCCACACCTGGTGCCAGTAGCGCTCGTCGGCAGGATGCTTCGTCAGGGCGCTCATCACGTAGTCGTAGGGCGCGCTCTCGTTGTGGAAACGCTCGCCGTGGGCATCCACGCGCAGGAACGGCTGCGAGCTGAAGAAGTAGTACCCGTATTCCTCTCCGCCCACGTCATAAGGATGGCCGTGCTCCTGCTCAGCCGTCAGCAGGCAGCGGTTGAAGGTAAGCGAGGTGGGCACCGCGTCCATGGACGCACCAGCCCAGAGCAGCGCCTTGATGCCATCGCCCGTGCAAGAGGGGAACGCATCAAAGGTGCCCAGGCAGCTCACGCGCTCGGGCTGGCGAGCCTGGTACATGTCGGGGTTGTAGGCATAGCCGCCCGTGGCCACCACTACGCCCTTGGAGGCATTGATGCGGATGTGCCCGTCCTTGCCCTTGGCGTAGGCTCCCACCACCTTGCCGTCCTCGACGATCAGGCACTCCATCGGCGTCTCAAAGCGCTCTTCGCAGCCGGGGAAGGACGTGATGTAGGCGTCCATGATCTTGGCCACCTCGCCCTCGCGGCTGGGGTAGGCGCCGTTGGTGCCATGGCCGGTGGGCCATTCGGTGTAGAACGTGCCTTCCGGCATGTTCCACTCAAGCTGCACCTCCATGCCGTTCTTCGCAAGCAGGTCGGCATACCAATCCAGCGCCTCACCGGAGTTGAGCGCCCATTTGCGCACCAAGCCGGATCGGATCTGGCCGAGCGCATAGCGATCCATGTCATTCGTGATGGCCATGGGATCGATGGCGGCACGCTCGCCTTCGGCCTGCTGCAGGCGCGAGTTCACCGCGCCGAGCGCCGAGGAGCGCACCGAGTTGCCGTTGGCGCTCTTCTCGATGAGCAGCGTCTTGGCGCCGCTCTCGGCAGCCGAGCACGCGGCGAAGTAGCCTGCGGTGCCAGCGCCGACCACGAGCACCTCGCACTCGACGGTCTCCACGCAATCGCCGTCGGAGATGGCCGGAGCCTCACCCAGCCACTCGGCAGCCGTCGTCGGGCCTGCGGCCTCGGCGCTCTGAGAGGGCGCCTCCACCAGCCGCGGCGCGCAGCCCGTCAGAGCCGCGCCCGCCGTAAGGGCCCCCAGAGCCGCCGCGCCCGAGAGAAACGAGCGTCGCGTGAAGGTCTTGTCCTGTTGTTCCATAGTTCTCCTCCTCCCATCAGGCCGCTCCATCGCAGCCTGCCGTACGTACCCCATGATGTCGCCTTCACGCGCGCGCAACATCGCCTGAAAACGGGGCAAGTGATTTTTCACCTAAAATAGGTGAGGGAGCGAAAACCCCTGATCGCGTATGATTTCCTTTAGAAGATCCGAGGGACGAGACGCGGAGGGGAGGGCCCGGATGGCAAGGACGCCGCAAGCCGACGGCAGCAGGCTCGCACGATTAGAGGACGCGCTGAAGCTGCGTTACCTGGGCATCGGCTTCATCTGGGCGTGGATCTACGGCTCGTTCGAGACCTTCGCCCTATTCCCCGACAAGCAGGGCATCGGCATCAACGCCGACGCCTCATGGCTCGCTTCGGCCTCCACCGTCGTCATCGTGCTGTTTGCGGGAGCCGTGCTGACGGGAAGGCGACCCCTGGTCAACCCGCGTCGCGTGGGGCTCGCCGCCGCTGGTCTGGCATCTGCGGGCACCGTGCTCGCCACCCTCTCGACCCCCTCGGCAATCCCCGCCGTTGTCGCCGTGGCCAGCGGCGCCTGCACGGGGACGGGAACGGGGCTGCTCGTCATCTTGTGGGGAGACGCCCTCTCGCGCCTCGAAGAAGATCAGGCGGAGCTGGCCATCCCGGCCGCCTCGGTCGTCCTGTTCGTCTGCGCCCTCGTACTGCCCTACCTTGAGGGCATCGCCGGCGTGCTGGCAACCGCATCGCTGCCCCTGCTTTCCGGACTCATGCTGACCGCCACCCTTCGCGATATCGAGCAGCACGGCTCGGAAACCACCACGCCGGTCGCACCCCAGCCCCTCGACCGCAACCTGCTGCGCACCTTCGCGCGCATCGCGGGAATCCTGTTCCTCGCCTACTTCGTCGTCGGATTCTCCAGCGGCGCACAGCCCTCTGGGGGCGGATCACCCCAAGCACCCTTTCAGGCATTGGGACTGGATGTGCCCACCTTGCTGGGATCAGGCGTGGGAATCGGGCTGGTAGCCTGCTTCGTGCTCTTCGCCGTGCGCGTCAACTTCGACGCGCTGTTCCGCTGGGTGGCGCCGCTGCTGACGCTCGGCCTTGCGCTCGCGCCGATAGGGCGACTGGAGACAGGGTTTCTGGCCGGCGCCCTCATCTGCACCTCTGATACGGCCCTGCAGATAGGAGCCATGCTGTTCGCCGTCACCCTTGCCCGACGCGGGGCAATGAGCGGCGCGGTGGGCGCGGGCCTCGCCCAGGGGGCCATCCAGCTCGGCGTGCTCGTTGGCAATGTGGCGGGCAGCAGCTCGGCGCCCTTGGCGGCCACGCTGCCCGGAGGACACATCGCCCTGACGCTAGGGCTGGTGACCGCGCTGTCGTTCGCCTGGCCGCTGTTTCCCACCAGCCGCGTCAGCCGCAAGGCGCCCGGCGCCACACGCTGCGCATGGCAGCCGGCAGCCCCCTCGGCGGAAAGCACGGCGTCCGTCGACGGCGCGCTTTCCAACCCTAGCGCCCACCCCTCAGAAGAGCCCTTGACCGTGGCCTGCCGCACGCTTTCCGAGCGAGGAGCGCTCTCCGGGAGGGAAGCCGAGATACTGGCCTACCTGGCGCGCGGCCGCTCGCAGCCCTATATCCGCGACGAGCTCATGCTCTCCAAGAACACCGTCGCCACCCATGTCAAGCACCTCTACCAGAAGCTCGACGTGCACTCCAAGCAGGATCTGCTCGACCTCATCGAGCGCACCATCAACGAGGCCTAGGGGAACGCCTTCGACGCACGCGCGCATGCCCGCACGCGCGACAAGGCCCGAGGGGGCTCATCGCGCGTGCGCGTCTCTGGCTACTTCCCGCCTCGCACGGCATCGTCCGGGTGGATGCTCATGGACTGGAAGCGATGCTCCATGTAGGCGTTGTCGAAATGCCGGTCGTAGAAGCTCTGGATGGGCGTGTCCACCTGGTTGCCCGAGAGGCGCTCGTACCAGCAGTCGAGCGACTGCAGCGTCATGATGGCGTCGGCCAGCATGAGCAGGGCGCACACCGTGGTCACCGCATAGCGCCAGTTCCACGGGATGAGGTTGACGATGCGCAGCATCACCGGCAGCAGCAGCTTGATCCACACCACGCCGAGCACGCCCCACATGATCATGAACAGCCCGCACGTGCGCCCGCCGATGGAGAGCCACATGCCCGTGTAGTCCCAGGCCACCGCACCGAAGGCATACTGCATGAACACGCTGGTGAAGTACTCGAACGCCCCGCCGATCACCGCGCTCACGAAGAAGATGAGCACGACGTTCTTCTTATGGAACCGGTTGAGAAACACCGTCATCAGCACCGCGCCGATGCCGTAGATGGGCGAGAACGGCCCGAACAGCAGTCCCGCGCGATCCTGGTACTGACCGGGATCCACCACCAGGAAGTGGTAGACCGTCTCGATCCCCAGGCCCAGCACCGAGCACACCACGAATATCCAGAACAGGTTGAAGAAGTTGAGCGTGATGAAGCCCTGGCCCGTCTCGTCCAGGCCCAGCGTGCCCGCCTCGGCCTCGTCCCGCAGGTCCATGTCGCGCAGCTTTCGCCGCAGCTCGCGCTCCTCGGCCAGCGACGGGTCGAGGTAGGACTGCATGGCAACGGCCAGCACGAGCAGCACGCCGTAGCCGATAAGGTAGTACCCAATGCCCTGGAGCATGACCGAGCACAGCACGCCCACTACCAGCAGGATGAAGATGAGGTCGAGCGTGAGCGCGGCCAGGCGCCGGCGGTTGCGCAGCAGGCGCAGCCCGAAGAAGGCGAACGACGCCAGCAGCAGCGCGTAGTCCACCGTCATGACGATCTGCACCACGAGCGTGGAGATGCCCAGGGCCTCGATGCTCGCCGGCTGGAACAGGCGCCACGCCTCCAGCACGCCCCAGATGACGCCGGCCAGGTTGTACACGCCGGCTACCAGGCACAGCACGCCCAGCACCTTCATGGCCAGCGGCAGCTTCTTCTTGTCGCTCGGCCCCTCGGTCTCGCTGACGATGCGCTGGCTGATCTCCTCGATGGCCTCGCGCCGATGCTCCACCGCCTGCCTGGCGGCCTCCAGCTCGCGCGACGGGTGGGTCAGATCGTCGGCCAGGTGCTCTACCTTAGCCGCCTCGCGGGCCACGATGGCGGCCGCGCCCTCGCGCAGCTCCTTCGGGTGCGTGAGCGCCTCGGCCGCGCGACGGAGGTCGGCCTCCTTGCGGCGGGCGCTCTGCTCGGCAGCCGCCCGATCCATCTCCAGCTCATGGTGTGCAGACGAGACGCCCTCGGCCAAGCCCTCCTTGGCCCGACGCTCCGCCTCTCGCACCTCGTGCTCCGCGACGGCCTCAGCCACGGCCGCATCCTCGCGCACGATGCGCGCGGCCTTCTCGGCCTCCTCGCTCAGACGCTCCTCTGCCCCAGGGGCGTGGTGACGCTCGGTCATGGGGGAACAACTCCTCGACAACGGGAAGGTACAGTTCCCTTGATTATAGGCGAGCCTGCGCACGGGCCAAGAAGTCGTCAGGATTCAGTTGACTAAACCCACGGATGACCAGGTCGGCCTCGGCTGCCAGGTCGTCGTAGGAGCCGGCCAGGTCGTTGTCGTAGACGCCCACGGTGCCGTAGCCGGCCGCAGACAGGGTACGCACGGCGTACAGCGCGTCCTCGAAGCCCCACGTCTGGGCGCGCGTCGTCCCGAGCGGCTCACGCGCGCGGTCATACACCGCCGGCTCGCGCTTGGAGGCCCCCACGTCATCCACCGACACGATGTCCGCCAGGTAGGGCGAAAACCCGGCGTGGGCGAGCCCCGCGCGCAGCAGCGGCGCCGGCGTAGACGACGCCACGCTCTGGGGCACGCCGCGCTCCGCCAGCGCGCGCACGAACGCGAGCGCGCCGGGGCGCTCCTGGGCGCGGTTCGCGTAGAAATCCATCATGAACTCGTCGATCATCCCCTTCACCGCGGCGCCCGACGCGCCCAGCCCGAACTTCTCGTGGAAGAAGTCGCCGCACTCCGGGATGGTGAGCGTGGTGATGTGGTCGGTGTCGGCCTTGGTCAGCGTGAAGCCGCCCTGCGCCGCCAGCTCGTCCTCGAGCGCGCGCCACACCCCCATCGAGTCGATCAGCGTCCCGTCGCAGTCGTAGACGACGCCGATCTTCGCCACGGCATCTTCCCGCATCGGCAATCTCCCCTTCCCGTCAATGTCAGCGAGAGGCCCCCTGGCTTTCCGGATGCCCCGAGAACGTGAGGAAGCGTACCTCGGTACGCGACGATCGTTCGCAGGGAGCAGCCGGGGAGCCAGGGGGCCTCGCAGCGTCGGCCAGTTCGTCGTTGCGTCAGCAACGACGAAACCACTTACTCTTCCACGCGGATGAGCGACGGCTCAGCGTGCAGCACGTCCTCCAGCGCGGCTATCTCGTCGATGACGGCGCGGATGGCGCGCTCCTGGGCGGTGTGGGTGACGTACACCACGTCCACCACGCCGCTCTTGCCCTTGCCGCGCTGTACCACGGAGTGCACGCTCACGTTGTGCTGCGCGAACACGCCAGTCATGGCCGCCAGCACGCCGGGGCGGTCGGACACGCTGAAGCGGATGTAGTACTTCATCTCCAGCTCCTCCATGGGGAGGATGGGCAGCGCGTCGGTGCAGGTGCAGCCGACGATGGGGCCCACGCCCTGCTGGATATGGCGCGCCACCTCCAGCACGTCGCCCATGACGGCACTCGCCGCGGGGCCCGAGCCGGCGCCGGCGCCGAAGAACATGGTCTCGCCCACGGCGTCGCCCACCACGTAGATGGCGTTCATCACGCCGTTCACCGTGGCCAGCTGGTGCGTGTCGGGGATCATCGTGGGGTGCACGCGCACGTCGATGCCCTCGGGGCGGCGATGCGCGATGGCCAGCAGCTTCACCACGTAGCCCATGTCGCGCGCAGCCTCCAGGTCCACCGGGCTGATGGAGGTGATGCCGCTCGTGTACACGTCGTCCATCACCACGCGCGAGTTGAAGGCGATGGACGCGAGGATGGCGATCTTCGCCGCGGCGTCGAAGCCGTCCACGTCGGCGGAGGGGTCGGCCTCGGCGAAGCCGGCGGCCTGGGCCTCGCGCAGGGCCTCGTCGTAGTCCATGCCGTCGTCGGCCATGCGGGTGAGCATGTAGTTGGTCGTGCCGTTCACGATGCCCATGACCGACGTGATCTCGTTGGCGATGAGCGAGTGCTTGAGCGGGTCGATGATGGGGATGCCGCCGCCCACGCTCGCCTCGAAGGCAATCTCCTTGCCGACGGCAGCCGCGGCGTCCATGACCTCCTCGCCGTGGGTGGCCATGAGCGCCTTGTTGGCGGTGACCACGTTCTTGCCGGCAGCCAGCGCCCCCAGCACCACGGTGCGCGCGAAGGTGGTGCCGCCGATCAGCTCCACCACCAGGTCGATGTCGGGGTCGTTGATGACCTCGTTGAAGTCGTCGGTGAACAGGTGCCCCACGCCGTGCGCCTCGGCTTCCGCCGAGCTGAGCGAGCACACCCGCGCCAGCTCCACGTCAATGCCGTAGTGGCGCGCAAAGTCGTCCTTATGGTTCTGCAGGATGTCGATGCAGCCACCGCCGACGGTGCCCGTGCCGACCAGTCCAATCCTCACTGCCATGGGTTCTCTCCTATCGCTGCCAGGGCCTGCGGGCCCGGCGCTTCCCTAGATGTCTCTCGCGTACAGGTCATTATACGTCTCGCGCCGGGTGACCACGCGAGCCTGCCCGTCGCGCACGAAGACCACAGCCGGGCGGGGCTGCCCGTTGTAGTTGCTGGCCATGGTCATGTTGTAGGCGCCCGTGCCGAACACGCACACCACATCCCCCAGGTCCGGGTGCTGCAGCGGCATGTCGATGACCACCGCGTCCCCGCTCTCGCAGTGCTTGCCGCACAGGGTGACGATCTCGGTGCGCGGCTGGCCCGCCTTGTTGGCGATGACCGGCTCGTAGTCCGCATGGTAGAGCGCCGTGCGGATGTTGTCGGACATGCCGCCGTCCACGGCCACGTACTTGCGGATGCCGGGCAGCGTCTTCAAGATGCCCACCGTGTACAGCGTGACGCCGGCATTGGCCACCAGGCTGCGGCCCGGCTCCACCAGCAGGCGCGGCAGGGGCAGGTCGTGATCGGCGCAGAACTCGCGCACCGCCGCGCAGGTGACCTCGGCGAAGTCGTCGATGGAGGACGGCTTGTCCTCGGCCGTGTAGGCGATGCCCAGGCCGCCGCCCAGGTCGAGCTCCTCGATGAGGTAGCCGTAGCCCTCGCGGATGCGCGCCATGAACTCCACCATCACCTGGGCCGCCTCGCGGAAGGAATGCAGCGCGAAGATCTGCGACCCGATGTGGCAATGCAGGCCCGCCAGGCGCACGTTGGGCGCCGCCAGCACGTCGGCCACGCACTTATAGGCGAAGTCCTCCAGCATGGTGAAGCCGAACTTCGAGTCCTCGCAGCCGGTGCGGATGTACTCGTGGGTGTCGGCCTCCACGCCCGGGGTGATGCGCATATATATGTCCTGCGTCTTGCCCAGGCGCCCCGCTATCTCGGACACGCGCGCCAACTCGATGCGGCTGTCGAGGATGATGCGCCCCACGCCGGCGGAGATGGCCTCCTCCAGCTCCTGCGGGGTCTTGTTGTTGCCGTGGACGAACACGCGCTCCATCGGGAACCCGACGCTCTGGGCGCAGGCCAGCTCGCCGCCGCCCGACACATCCAGGCACAGCCCCTCGCGCTGGGCCAGGCGCAGCACCTCCTTGTTGAGGAACGCCTTGGAAGCGTAGATGATGTCGGAGTTCTCGTAGCGGGCGCGGAAGGCCTCGCGGTACGCCTCCATGCGCGCCACCAGGTCGGCCTCGTCGAAGACGTAGAGGGCCGTGCCCTGCTCGCGGGCCAGCTCCACCATGTCCACGCCGCCGATGAACAGGTGGTCGTCGCGCACCTCGGCGGTGGCGGGCAGCACCGCGCCCAGCTCCATGGTGGTGCGCAGATCGGGCTGCTTGGTCAGGTCGGATGCAGGAAGTGACATGCCGCGTCCTTTCTTCATCGCGCGCGCCCGTCACGACCGCCTGCGCGCCTCAGCGCCAGGCCGGCCGCCGACGCGCCACGCCGTCGGTTCTCGTGAATTCCCGCTATCTTACCAGCCGACCTGGCGGTTTCCCATGTCCACCCCGTTAAATCACGCGAGAGCGAACCAAGCGGCACGCGCCCTTATCCTCGGATGTGGTATATTCTCCCCGGCAGATAAAGTCTACCGAACAAGTAAGCTTTAAGCGAAAGGTGGCACCATGGCGAAGACCGAACCCTCCGTCGACCAGTGGCTTGCCGAGGCCAAGGCCGATCCGGCGGCGGCCCAGTGCGGCATGTTCCTCACCCACAACGGCGTCGTGCGCGTCACGCCCAAGAAGCAGGTGCGTGAAGGCGTCGAGGGCCTGGGCGAGGTGGTGGCCGTCGAGTTCTCCTACGACGCCGAGGGCCTGGCTGCAGCCGAGGCCGAGGCGCTCACCTGGCCGGGCGTCTACTACGTGCGCACCTGGCTCAACGAGGGCCGCTGCGAGGTGGGCGACTCGCTCATGTACGTGCTCATCGGCGCCGACATCCGCCCCAACTGCATCGACGCCCTCCAGAAGCTCGTCGGTCACATCAAAAACGAGCTGGTAGTGGAAAAGGAAATCTTCGCGGAGTAACGCACGCGAGGTCATGTCGCGACCGCAAAGGGGGCCCGCCGCGTACTGCGGCGGGCCCCCTTCGTCATGCGGCGCAAGATTCCTCGGTCGTCCCGCCTGGCCGCAGCTGGTCTCCGCCCCGCCGCCGGGGAGAGCCCTTGCGTCGCGCGGCCTCGGGTTCGCCGCCCCTTCGCGCAGATCACGTTACGCCCTGCCAACCACCGCGGGACGCCGGTACGAGAGCGGGCTCACGGGCCTACACTGGAAGCTGAGAGAATCAGTCAGACTTTCGCGAATGCGAGGACGCCATGCCCTACCTCCTCGACTACCTGGATACCGAGTTCGCCCCCTTCGAGCGCGAGCCCTTCAACGTGCTCGACGCCGCCGTACTCACGCAGTTCGCCATGATCCGCAGCAAGGGGGTCATCCCCGCGCTGCGCGAGCGCGCTGGGTTCGCCGACGTGCGCACCGTCGTGCGCAACGCGCTGGGCCCGCGGCGTAAGCCGGCTCGTTTTCGCGAGCTGCTGCGCGCCGAGGACTTCCCCACCATGTTCACCGGGCTTGACCCCGACCGCATCAAGCAGTGCCTCTTCTCGCTGGCCGCCAGTCCGCGCTTCCGCGACATGACGGCGCGCGACTACCTGAGCCTGCTCGACACCGAGCGCGAGACGCAGTTCGCGGCCGTCACCCTCGTCTACAAAAACGACTTCGCCTTCATCGGCTTTCGCGGCACCGACACCTCGCGCACCGGTTGGAAGGAGGACTTCAACATGACGTTCTCCGCCCCGGTGCCAGCCCAGGAGCACGCGGCGCGCTACCTGGAGACAGTGGCCCCGCACCTGCCGCGCCGCCTGTTCATCGGCGGCCACTCCAAGGGCGGGAACCTGGCGGAGTATGCCGCGCTCAAAGCCAGCCCCGCCGTCCAGGACCGCCTGGAGAAGGTGTTCATCCTCGATGGCCCCGGCTTCAAGGACGGCCTGTTCGCAGCCGAGGACTACGCGCCCGTGGTCGGGCGGATGCACAAGGTGATCCCCGAGGGCGCGCTCGTGGGCATCTTGCTGGACTCCCTGGCGCCGCTGCGGGTAGCACCCAGCAGCGCCAAGGGAATCGCCCAGCACTCGGTGTTCACCTGGGAGGTTGACCCGGAGGCGCACGACTTCCGCTACCTGGACGACCTGCCCGACGCCACAAAGGACACGGCCGCCACCTTGCGGGTATGGCTCGACCGCTACGACGACGCCGAACGCGAGCAGGTGGTGGAGGCCCTCTTCCGCGCCATCGACGTCTCGGGCGCCGAGGACGCTCTGGACTTCCTAGCCGGCGGCCCGCACGCGCTCGGCCTGCTGACCAACGCCGCGCTGCGAGTGGACGGCGCCGACCGCGCGCTCGTCTTCGACGCCGTGCGCAGCTTCGTGGAGGTGTCAGCCGCCCAGGCAGCCGCCAATGCCGGGCAGGCCGTTCAGGGCGCCGCCATCACCGCCCAAGCCGTCGGCGAGGTGGTAGGAGAGATGATCGGGGAGGCCGTGGGCAACGCCATCGATCGTGTACAATCAGGAGCGTCCCCTAAGAATCGGAGGCTCCCATGATCACCCTGATCGCAATCATCGTCCTGCTCGTGCTGCTCGGCTGGATGAGCCTGTTCATCGTGCCCCAGCAGAAGGCGGTCATCATCGAGCGCCTGGGCAAGTTCAACCGCGTCACCGGCGCGGGCCTGCGCATCAAGATCCCGCTCATCGAGGTCATCGCCGCGCGCGTCGACCTGCGCACCCGCCAGGAGGAGTTCGCCATCGACGCCAAGACGCGCGACAACGTGACGGTAACCATGGCCATCGCCGCGCAGTACCGCGTGAGCACGGCGCCCGGCGCCACGCCGCAGCAGTCCGGCATCTACCGCAGCTACTACATGCTGGCCAACCCCGTGTCCCAGATGCGCTCGTACCTGATCGACGCACTGCGCTCCTCGGTGCCGCAGTACACGCTCGACGAGGTGTTCGACAAGAAGGACGCCATCGCCTCCGACGTGAACCGCACCGTGTCCGACCTGATGGTGGACTACGGCTACGATGTGGTGTCCACGCTCATCACGAGCATCGACCTGCCCGCCGACGTGGAGCAGTCCATGAACCGCATCAACTCCGCCCAG
>CANSQW010000004.1 GCA_947649215.1 uncultured bacterium
GGGCCTCGTCCTTGCGCAGCGACAGCTCGAAGCCGCGCACGGTCACCTCGATGGGGTCGCCCAGCGGAGCCACCTTGCGCACGTAGACGTCGGCTCCCTTCGTGATGCCCATGTCCATGATGCGGCGCTTCACCGCACCCTCGCCCGTCAGGCGCCGAACCACCGCCGACTGCCCCACCGGCACGTCGCGCAGCGTTCGCGCCTCTTCTGTCTCGCTCATTCTTTCCTTCCCTTCAAGATCACGTTGCTAACACTGATAGGCATCTGCCCGAAGGCGAGCCACGCCGTCGAGCCCGCCCGCTTGCCGCCAGCCTGTCGACCAGGGCCGAAGCGATGGCGCGACCCGCTCGCAGAATCCGTCAGAAACCCGGCGCGCCTCACGAGTGTTTCACGTGAAACATTCGTACGTCCGGCTCGCCCTGCTCGAGCGGAAAGCGGCCGACAGGTTGCCCCGGAGCCTGACGTCCTGCGGCAAAACCGTGATTCGAACCGCGGCGAATGTTTCACGTGAAACATTCGTTTGCCTCGCGCCGCCAATGCGAAGAGCCCGGAAACACCAGCCCCCAGCCCGGCATCGCGAAAACCGGCCCCACGCGCCACCGCGGATGTTTCACGTGAAACATCTGTGCGCGCTAGCGAATCACCGCCCAGGCCAGGTCGTCCGATCAGCGCTTTGGCCAACCGGAGCCCGAGCCCCGCGCCGCAGCCCGCCCGGCCCCTTGGCCAGCCGGCACCCCAGGCCACCCGAGCGACGCCTCGAGCCTGCTCCGCCAGAACCGCGGGAACCGACCCTTCAGCCCGCCCGGCCCCACGGCCGGCCAGCACTCACGCAGCAAGCCGATCAGCCAGGCGCCCGCCATACCCGGCCCGCTACGCGGCGGCGGTAATGATCTTCGACGCCACCGAGCGATCGAGCGCCACCTGGGCGCCCTTGACCTCGACGATGTAGTTGCCGGCCTGCTCGCTCACCACGCGCACAATGGCACCCTCGACGAAGCCGAGGTTCTCCAGATGATGATGAACCTCGCCGCGCCCGCGCACCTTCGCCACACGCGCTGCGTCTCCGCTCCGCAGAAACGTGAGCGGCATCTGGGGCAGCGCACCCGCCGCGGCCATCGCCGGAGCGGCAGCCGAGACGACGGTCACCCTGCCATCTGCGGCGCCGGCAAAGCCCGCGCCGGTCATCGTCATCACGCCTTCCATGCAGACTCCTATCAGTGTTAGCTTACTGAAACAAAAAGTATCATACAGCAAACTCTTCCCGAATGGAACCCATGGATAACTTTTTCGCTCAGAATTAGAAGTCGTGAGACTCAGAAGCCCCCGCAGGGGCACCGGCGCTCCTAGGGCAAATCGCAGACGCAGGACCAAACGGCGCCCGTTCCCCGGGCAAACTCGCAGCCGAAGCAGGTCTCCCTCTCGCAGCGTCGCTCCGATCGCATCTCGTCCGGAAACAGATCTGCGGGAAGGCCCGCGAAGACCTCGCTCGGGACAGCCTGCCCCGCAGCAGTCCCACCTGATTCCATCGCCGCCACGACAAGGGCGGCGAGCTGCTCCATGCCCCGCTCGGTAGGATGCGTGCCATCGCTCGCCTCGTAGTCGAAGCCGGCAGCGCGCACATCGGCCACCAGGCAGCCGTTGGCAGCGGCCACCGTGCGAATGACCTCGTTGTAATCGTCAAGGTCTATCCCGCGCAACCGGTACGCGAAGGCGGCGTGCCCCGTCCCAGGCTCACGCCCAGGCAGCAACGTCAGACACCAGATGCGCGCCCGAGGACAGGCCTTTCGCATGCGCGCGAGCATGGCATCGTAGGCGCGGGCAAACGATGGCAGCGACTCATCAGTCGCGGGGCCGGGCGCGCCCTCGGGGACAGCCAGGGCCTCGGGACACTGCGGCATGGCCGCGCTACGCGCCGCCGCCTGAGCCCACGGGCCAGCCCACCCGTAGTCGTTGATGCCGATGAACACCAGCACGTCATCGGGCTCCTCGCCATCGGGCCCCGCGATCTCCGCGATGCGCTCAGGCGTATGCCCCGCAGGGAACCCCGCGCCATCCACCATCGAGCCAGAAAACGCCGCGTTCGACACCAGCCTGCCGCCGAAATGCGCGATCACCCGGGCCCACCACGTGTCCTCCGGCTCAAGCACGCCGGTCGACTGCCGCAGGTCGCCCGCGTAGTAGATACGGTTGGCCGGGTTCGTCACCCCCTCGAAAGTGGAGATGGAATCCCCAAAGACCGAGAACGTGCGCTGTGCCATGGGCCCTCCTCGCCTCGCGACCAAGCGATGCGCCGCCCACGCAGGGCGATTGCGCGTTGCATGAAAACCTGGGGCGGCGGCAAGCCGGCCCGAATCGCAGCATAGTATACTTGTCCGCGTCCGTCCCAGAGAAGGAAGAGACCCCATGACAAACGCCTCATCCGGCGAAGCCGGCCAGAACCTCTACGTCGACACGCGCGGCTGCTGCGAGACCCCCGTCCCCTTCACCGAGGCCGTCGTGAACGGCCTGGCCCAGGGCGGCGGCCTCTACGTACCCGAGCACATTCCCACGCTCACCCTCGAGCAGATCACCTCCCTGGCCAAGCTGCCCTACGCCCAGCGTGCGGCGACCATCTACAAGGCCTTTGGCGTCAACCTGCCCGATGACGAGATAGATCGCCTGATGGAGCGCTCCTACGGCGCCAACTTCGACGACGCAGCCATCTGCCCCATCACCTCGCTGGACGACGACACGCACATCCTCGAGCTGTGGCACGGGCCCACCAGCGCCTTCAAGGACATGGCGCTTCAGTGCCTGCCACAGTTCTTCTCCGCCAGCGCGAACGCCCTGCGCGAGGCCGGGCAGCTCGATCACGAGTTCCTCATCCTCGTCGCCACCTCCGGCGACACGGGGAAGGCGGCGCTCGAGGGCTTCAAGAACGCAGAGGGCGTGCGCATCGGCGTGCTCTTCCCCGACGCCGGCGTGAGCGACATCCAACGCAAGCAGATGGTCACCACCACCGGCGACAACGTCCAGGTGTGGGGCGTGCGCGGCAACTTCGATGACTGCCAGACCGGCGTCAAGAAGGCGTTCTCCGACGAAGCCTTCGCCCAGAAGCTCCTGAACGAGCATGCCGTCGCCCTCTCGAGCGCCAACTCCATCAACTGGGGGCGCCTCATGCCCCAGATCGTCTACTACGTGTCCAGCTACGCCGAGCTGGTGGCCCAGGGCAAGGTGGCTGCCGGCGCACCCGTAGACGTCTGCGTGCCCACGGGCAACTTCGGCAACATCCTGGCCGCCTGGTATGCGAAGGCCATGGGCGTTCCCTTCGGCACGCTCATGTGCGCGAGCAACGAGAACCGCGTGCTCGCCGACTTCATCAACACCGGCACCTACGACATCTCCGACCGCGACTTCGTAACCACCCCCTCCCCCTCGATGGACATTCTCGTCTCCTCGAACCTAGAGCGCCAGCTCTTCGAGCTCACCGGCCGCGACGCCCAAGCCATCGCCGGCTGGATGCGCGACTTGTCGGAGAGCCGTCGCTTCCGCGTAGACGCCGACACCTTCGCCAAGGTGCGTGCCGACTTCGTGGCGGACTCCGTGGAAAACGACGAGTGTCTCGCCGTCATCCGGGAGGTTCTCGACAAGCATGACTACCTGCTCGACCCGCACACGGCCGTCGCCTACCGTGTGGCCCAGAACGTCCGCGGGGAGAACCCGGTGCTCATAGCCAGCACGGCCCACTGGGCGAAATTCGGCGACAACGTGTACCGCGCCCTCCATGACCTGCCGGCCGGCGCCGCGCTGCCCGCAGACGTGGCGGCTCTCACCGGCTGCCAGCTCAACGAGCTCATCTCCCAAGAGACGGGCGGGCGGATCATTCCCGCCGGGCTCTCCACCCTCGACGAGATGCCCGTGCGGTTCACCGAGGTGATCGACGGCGACGTCGCCTCCATCGAGTCGGCTGCGGAGGATTTCCTCAGCCGCTAAGACGCCTTCCGTGCGAAAATAGCCCGGGGAGCCGCTCATGCGCGCCCCGGGCTCGCCGATAGCCAGCTCGCGCTTACGCGCAAACCACCACGCTGCGCAGCCGGCAGGGCATCACGGCCCACCTGACCGAAGGGACTTGCCATGGACCAACTTGACAAGCTCGAGACGAGCGTTCGACTCTCTGTGAGAAACCCGCTTTCCGAGAGCACCTCCGTCTTCGGCCGCGGCGTCGCCGACCTCTGCCTGGGAGTGCGCACCCACGGCTCGCTCAACGCTGCCGCGAAGCACATGGGCATGGCCTACAGCAAGGCATGGCGCATCATCAAGGACACTGAGGCCGCCCTCGACATTCAACTGCTGAACCGAGACGGGGCCCACGGAAGCGAGCTTACCGAGGAGGGCGGTCGCATCCTCGACACCTACATCGCCATCAACGACCGCCTCCAGGCCGAAGCGCAGCAGCTCTTCGCCGAGCTCACCGCCTAGGCACCCGGCACCGGCACCACGGCGCTCGTCGACGAGCAGTCCTCGTAGGGCGGTATCAGCTCAGCCGCCCAAACCTGACCAGGATCGGAGCAGCTGCGAACCTCCAGCCTCACCACCCAGCGCCTCATGTCACCCTCGCGCAGCGGCGCAGCCTCATTCAAGTCGCTTGCCGCCTTCTCCAACGCCGGCTCGCTCCCAAAGCGATAGAGACAGCCGTAGCACACCTCCATATCCTCGAAGAGCGTCGTCTTGCATACCGGGCACACCTTCATGGCTCCCCCTCTCATCGCAGCGCCGTCCCTCTGACGGCCACTTCAACCTTGTCACCCGCGCACAGCCAGGGGCCCTCGCCCGCAAACCGCTCAAGCACAGCCCGAGCCCTCCGGCAGCGCAGCCGCCGCCCCGGGGCGACCGCGCGATGGGCCTCCACCACAAGCCCTGCAGCATCCACGAACGCGACATCGACGGCGTGTCCCATGCCAAAGGTGTGAACATCCCGACAGGGCGCGAGCAGTATCACTCCCGCTTTCGGACGGCGGAAGAGAAGCCCGCGCAAGCGCGACGCCAAACTCGTCGCCAAGCAGAGCGACCCCAAGCCTTCTGCGGCGCATCCCTCGCGAGGGCGCGCCCCCGCCGCACGCCGTGACGCGTCCCCGCCGCCACGGGCCACGGCGCCGCGCAGGTCATTGGGGTCAACCAGCGGCACCATACGTCCCGGCGCGCGCCGTCCCAACCGATCTCCCTGACACCGCATCGCATCCCTCGCCCGGGTGGGCCTCCGGCGCGAGCGTTCGCGCCGACGCGGCGCCCGACGAGCCACCGACACGCCTCGCACAACGCCCGTCACTCCACCATCCGCACGCGCACCACGACGCTTGCCCACCCCGCCGCATCGGTGCACGACACCATAGCCCATCGACATAGACCCTCTCCTTTCACAAACGTCGCGCAGCCCTCCACGCCGCTGGGAACCCCCAGCCAGCCTCGATCAGCCAGCGCTTTCGCCACTACCGCGGCCCTCTCGGCCGCCGCGCCGGGGAAGACGAAACCCAGCACCTGCCCGTCTTCGCTGGCATATGACTCCCGGGCACCCTCGGGAGAGAACAGCTCATCGGCGAACCACGTCGGAGCCGAAGGCCCCGCACGATAGCCGGGAAGCGCCTCCTCCCACGCCGCCTCGCCACCAAGCACAGCCCGCACCAGGGGCGATGCGCGCGGCGGTCCCATCGTTTCAGGCCCCTCATCCTTCAGCTGCTGTAACAGCCCCGACACCGCCGTCACCCCCAGCGCCCCCGCCACGAGCGCCGCGGCCGCAAGCGCCCGTCGCCGCTGCCTTCTCTCATCCACCCGTCCTCCTTAGAACAGCATTCCCGGCTTGTATGGATCCACCGTCATCGACACCTGATGTTCCAGGCGCGGAAGGCGCACGCCGAGCACCTCGTCACGCAGCCCTAGCCCGAAGAGCGTCGGAGCGTAGGTCAGCGTGGCCGTGTAGGTGGCATGTCCAAGCGCGCCGCCCGACACTCCTACGCCCACCGACAGGTTGCCGCGCCCCAACGCCTCCTCGATCACCGCCCGAACCTCCTCGGCGCTCCGCCCCGCATCCTGCCCGTACGCTGGCGACGCCGCGCAGAGACGCACCGCGTTGCGCGCCACCCGATCGAAGGCCGCGCAGTCCCCGAAGAACGTGAGCGCGTTCACGGCAACGACTGCCACGATGAGCACGACGGGCAGCACGACCAGCAGCTCCACGGTCATCTGCCCTCGCTCGTCAGCCAGCACCCGGCTGCGGCGTGGCACGACGCCCGCCATCACCGCCATGGCCTGATCACCTCCGTTACCTCGCCGTACAGGGATCCCACCGCATCGAAGCAGCGCTCCACCAGATCGCGAGCACCCTCAGCAAGAGAGGGAGGCAACGCCACGGTCACGGGAATGGACACGCCCCCAACCGGCAGCTCGATTCGCGCCACCTCGATCCCGCGCTCACCAGCCGCTACGGCATCAAGCGCCTCGGCCTCTAGCTCCAGGGCCACCGACGAGAACAGATCGGCCGTCGGAGACGAGAACCGGAGGGCCTGCTCCCTCACCGAGCGATACGTGGCGGAAAACCGCCCCTCCCCCGCAGCGACCACATGCACGCTGTTCACGAGCACCGGCCGCAGAGCATTCAGCCGCGCCGGCTGCAAGCCCGCCGTCGCAAAGGCGCCGCGCAGGGCCCCAGCTGCCCACGGGCCTAACCCGCTCGCGCCGACTAGCGGAATGGAGGCGGCCGCCCCCTCCACGGCGCCCGCGAGCGCCTCTTGGCCCTCCCCATAGACGCGCAGCAGCCCCGACCAGGCATCAAGCACGATACGCGCCGCCCCCACCGCCGCGCCGGCATCCCCGCCGAAGCCGTCGAGCAGCGCCGTGACGACCGTCTGTCCCTCGGGCGAAGGATCCTCAAGCAGCGTCGCGCCCGAGACGGCCGCCCGCGATCCCAGCGTCATGCCGCCGACGACGAACAGCGACTCAAAGCCCTCGTCTGCCGTCACGGGGCGCGTGCTCACCACCAGCGACACGGCACCCCGGTACCCCGGAGGAGCTGCCTTGATGCGATAGGAGCCTGCCGACCGCGCCACCTCGGCGCACTTCCCGATGAGGCCTTCGGTCGCTCCCTTAGCCGCCTCCAACTCCGGCGCAAGCCTCTCCTTGGCGACCCGGTACTCGTCAGCCGCCTGGGCTATAGCCGCATAGTGGTACTCGAACCCGTTCTCGATAGCCGTGGATGCCGACGCCACGCTCCCAAGGCTCGATGGCGTAAAGTCGCACACAGAGCAGGGTGAGAACTCGCCCTGCTCCCAGTCGGCAGCCGAGCCCACCCCTACCGCTCCCGCTGCGGCCGGACAGCCAGCCCAAGCGTGCATGGAGCGCTGCTCCCCCTCCGTAATGGGGAATGCTGCCATGCGGTAGAGCGCGGTCTGCCTCATCTCGTCGGTATTGCGCGGCAGTCGCGGAAAGAAGGCGTCGAAGGAGTTATCCGTCTCTATCACATAACCATGCGCAAGCTCATCGACGGCGAACCGGTAGAACAGCTTGCGCAGGGCCGACCGAGCCTGCTCCTCCACGCTGTCCGACGCAGGACGCTCCTGAGCCAAACGCTGCGCATAATAGGCGCGGGCCCGCTTGAGCGGTACCGAGAACGACCAGGCGTCGACGCTGCGATAAAACGGGTTGAGCGACTCATCCAAGGCAGCCAGGTGACTTGCGCGCTCGTAGAGGCAGTAGCCGGGATGGGCGCCGCAATCTCGTTCGAAGGCACGCTCCTTGGCCTCTTGCGCCTCGCGCGCCGCCTGCTCTGCGGCGGCAGCCGCGCGCTCGAGGGCGTCGGACTCCGCCTCCACGGACTCACGCAACACGCCAGCCGCCGCGTCTGCCCCCACCGCAATGGGAGCCCCCTTGGAGGGAACGAGCATGGCCGCTGCCAGGTAGCCGCCACCCGAGGCGCCGCCCTGGTTGGCGGCCCCCACGGCCGCAGCGTTGGCAGCCGCCAGAAAGGGCAAGGCGGTCTGGAGCCGATTGAGCCCCCACGCCGCGCGCTCGGCGAAGGCGCTGCGCGCGTCGAGGATCTTCGACCCCAGCTCCACCAGGCGCGCGCCAACGCTCGCAACGGGCGGAACGCACAGCGCCACCACCCCCGCGCCATAGGTCACCGCCCCGAGCAACGAGAGCGACAGCACCACCGCGTCGCACAGGCGCACCGCCACCATGAACTCCGCCACGGGGTTCTCGGCAGCCAGCGCCGCCGCGTCGGCGACCTCTTGGATGTCGGCCGCGGCGGCATTCACTCGGTAGACCTGGGCACTGCTGAACACAAGCGCCAGAACCAGCAGCAACGCCACGGCCATGCCCGCCGTGGTGAGCCCGTCCTCGTCGCGGACGATCCGGCCCCATGCGCCCGCGACAACCCCTTGCGTCACTCGTCGCCGCATCTCATTCATCTCCATCGACCCACGCTCCTATCCAGCGAGCCGGATCCCTCCCGGCCTGTGCCCCTGCCGCCCACGCCGGCTGCGTCGGCATCGATCGCTCAACTGACATCACGATGTTTCCGCGCTCGTTCGCCAACCCCAGCAACGCTGCCCCGCCATCAAGCAGGGGAAGCGGGCGCACCTCGGTAGATATCCTCACGACCACCCGATCAGAGCGCTCGTCGCCCGTCATCTCGACGCGCCACGTGCAACCGCCCTCGTGAACGTGGAAGCAGGCCGCCGAGGGAACCGACCCCAGCCGGCGCATGACGTACTCCTCGCAAAGCGCCTCCGCATCGCCCATCGCGTCAGACCGCGTGGCGAGCAACCGGCACCCCTCTGCCGCTGCCGCCTCCATGACCATGCGGTCGTAGAGGAGAATCCCCGGCTGCAGAAGGAGAAGGGCCAGCAAGAACAGTACCGGCAGGGCGAAGGCGGCCTCCACCGTTGCCTGGCCGCGCTCGTCCCGCAGACGCCCGGCAACACGGCGCGCCCCCGGCGACGAGCCCGGGCAGAACGGAATCCAACGCCCCCGCATCCGAGTTATCATGCGGCTGCGACAGACCCCGCAGCCCGGCCTCGATCCCATTTCCCTCTCCTCCCCCGCCGTCAGTAGCAGAACGCATCGGCTGCCCATCCTGCCGCCATCCCCACATGGTGGGAGGCCGCAGCCAGGGCGTGTTCGACGAATAGGCCCCGTTCAAGCGCAGAGGCAAGCAGCCCACATACCGCCACGATGACCACCAGGGCCCCGGCCACCACGGCATACTCCACGGTGGCCTGGCCCGACTCGTCCGCTACAAGCCGTTGATGCCAGCGGCTATGGCATCCCACAGCTCCTGCAGCTTCGGCCGGAACAAGGTGATGGCCAGAATGGCTATCACCACCAGGATGCCCACCAGAATGGCGTACTCCGTCGTGCCCTGTCCGGCTTGGCAGGACAGCTTCTCCCGCACGCGTCCCGACAGACGCCCCGCCGCGACGCCTACGCGCTCCCAAGCAGCGCGCAGGCGCGCCGCCCCTCCCCCGATCGCCTTCTCTTTCACGCCTCTTCTCCTTTCTCATGAGAAACCTCCGATAAGCTCCAACATCACCGGCCCCAATACCAGCATCAGCATTGCGGGCAGGATGAGCACTGCTGTGGGCACCATCATCTTGACCGGGGCCTTCGCCACCTGCTCTTGCTTGCGCGCGCGATAGGCGGCCCGCGCCTCCCTCGCTGCGTCCTCCAGGCTCTCAGCCAACGAGGACCCGAAGCGCAAGGAGCGCACCACGTTCTCCACCACCCGGCTGAACAGCGCCGAGTCATAGGAGGCGGCGACGCGACGCAACGCCTCCTCGCGCGAGGCCAGGCCGCAGCCCCACTGCCGCTGCGCGGCTGCGAGCGAGGCGGAGAGCAGCGTGTCGAAGTGCTCGCCGTAGAGCGCGAGGCTGCGATCGAACGACAGCCCGCTACGCAGCCCCAGCGCCACCACGTCGAGCATCTCCGAGAGATGCCGCTCCAGTTCCTCCGCCCGCCGCCGGCACCGCCGCTCTACCGCCCAGCGCGGCGCCCGCGCTCCCCCGATGGCCCCCGCCACGCCCAGCAATGCCGCCGCCTCGGGAGACACGGCCAATCCCGCTAAGGCCCCGATCCCCGCGACGGCCGCCATCAGGCGAATGCGCGCCTCTCCGCACGCTTCCGTCGTTACCGCATCCCCCAGGCCCGCCAGCCCCAGATGGTCTTCGAACCACGGGGGATGGCGCAACGGAGGGGGCGCCCACGGACGAAAGGAGCCCGATGCCATCTGCCGGGTGACAGACGCCAGGTATCCCGCGACGCGTTCGTCAACGGCCTCGCGCCGGCCGGAGGCCGCGGCCTCCGCGCCCCGAACGCCCCGGCGGTGTCGCAGGCGCCGTGCCGCCCTGCCGACGCGCACCCACGCCCACAGCCCGAGAAGCCCGGCGAACGCGCACGCGCCAGCCGCCCAGGGCCCTATCGCCTGCTCCACACCGGTCACCCCCTCTCCACGTCGAGCATGCGCCGGACGATGACCACGCCCGCCACCTGCATGGCCAGCGCCACGCCCAGCAGCGCAAACCCGGCCGGACTGCTGAAGAAGGGATCGAGGAAGTCCTCGCTGACCAGAGAGAACAGCGCCACCAGGATGAACGGCATGAGCGTTACGATGCGGGCGGAGAGCTTCGCCTGCGCCGTCTGAACCCGAAGCGACCGCCGCAGCTCCAACTCCCCCTCCACCGACTCTCGCGCTGCCTCGAGCACCGTGGCCAGACTCCCGCCGCTCTGGTGCTGCACGTCAAGGGACACCGCCACGAACGAGAGCTCTGGCAGGCCCCGCTGCTCGCGGAAGACCGCTAGGGCCTCGGTGGCAGGGCAACCCGTGTCAAGGCGGGCAGCAGCGCGGGCGAACAGCGCGCCGAGCCCATCGCCCAGTTCAGCCGCCGTCTGCCGCAGCGTCTGCGACAGGGAGAGCCCCGCCCGAAAACACACCTCCATCGACCGCAAGGCCTCGGGCACCTCCTCGCGCAAAAGCACCTGCTGCCTCTCCTGGGCCGAGCGCAGCGCACCTGCGAGCGCCACCGCGCCGCAGCCGACCACCGCCGCAGCGCACGCAGCCGACCCGGACGCCGCTCCCGCCGCCGCGCCTGCCGCAAGGCAGAGGCCGAGCGCCAAGCTGGCCAGCGACTCCGCCGAGGCCAGCATCCCCCGCTCGCCCAGCAACGACTCGGCATCCTGCGCCATGCGACGCGCCCACACGCTGCGCAGAAGCACTCGCGCAAGCGGCCGCAGGGGCGCCACGCCATTGCGCAAAAGCCAGGGCACCACGCCCGGACCACGTGACCCCACGATCGCCTGGGCCCTTCGGGCGCGTTCCACCGCCTCGGCAACCTGCTGGCCCAGCACCAAGCCAGCAGCCGCAGCACCCGCTAACGCGCCGCCTGCCATGGCAACTGCCGTCTCCATCGATCCACCTCCTCCTCATCGATAAGGCCGGCTCGCACCGCCTGGCTCACCCACGAGGGCTCCGCGAGCCACTGCCCGCAAGACTCCCCCAGCCCCCGCTCGTAAAGCGGAACGAGTTCACAGGCACGGCGGCGCGGGTCAAAGGACACCTCGGCCGCAGCGGATACGAAACGCGCTCCGTCGCGAGCGCGCGTCGTCTGCACTATCAGGTCGAAGGCGTTGCCTATCTGGGCCTCCACCGCATCAAGCGGCAGATCGACCGCGTAGCGCACCATGGTGACCAGGCGGTCGACAACCTCCTGCGGTGCATTGGCATGCAACGTGGTCAGCGAGCCCTCATGGCCCGTGTTCATGGCCTGAAGCATGTCGAGCGCCTCACCCCCGCGGCATTCGCCGACGATAATGCGATCGGGCCGCATACGCAGCGCGTTGATGACGAGCTCGCGGATAGTCACCTCGCCGGTTCCCTCCGCGTTACTGGGCCGCGCCTCCAGCCGCACTACGTGGGGGTGCTCGGCGAACTTCAGCTCAGCCGAGTCCTCGATGGTGATAACCCGCTCATCATGCGGGATATGGCATGACAGCGCGTTCAGCAGCGTGGTCTTGCCGCTGCCCGTCCCACCCGAAACCGCTACGTTCTTCCGCGCGATCACCGCCCACACAAGCATCTGACGGAAGTCGTCGCCGAATGACCCGCCCGCCGCCATCTCCTCAAGAGTCATGACGCGGCGTGAGAAGAGCCTGATGGTCAGCAGCGGCCCGTCGGGCGAGAGCGGCGGGATGATGGCGTGCACGCGATGCCCCTCGGGAAGCCGCGCGCTCACCGTCGGCGAGGCCTCGTCGATGCGGCGTCCAAGCGGCCCGATGATGCGGTCGATGAGCACGCGCACCTGCTCGTCGCTTGCGAAGGCCGCGGAGCTGCGATGCAGTCGGCCCTGACGCTCGTAGTAGATGCTCTGCGTCCCGTTGACCATGACCTCGGTCACCGTGTCGTCCTCAAGAAGCCCGTCAATGGGACCCATGCCGAAGACGACGTCCACGAGGTCGCTCACCAGGCGCTCACGATCCTCGGAGGACACGCGCTCCCAGCCGCCCTCGGCGAAGGCCTGGCGGCAGGCCGCACGGAGCTCGTTGCGCGCACGCTCGGGGTTCTCGGCCATCAGCGCGGCCACCTTCTCCATGGCAAGGCGCCTGCGAACGCTGCGACGCAGATCCTCCACCGTCGCCCCGCGGGGCTCAACCGCAGCGCCGCATGACGCCCCCGCTGCCCGGGCACGCTCGAGGAGGGTCATCGTCCAGCTCCTGCCTCAATCGCAACCGACGCCTTGGAACGCCTTCCCCACAACCCCGCCTTTCGTCCGCCGCGCGTACGTCCGCGTCGGCGGTCGGGCGTATCGGGAGCTGACGGCTCCGATGCCGGCGGCGCGACCTTGCGCCCTTTCCTGCCACGCAGGCCGCCGCTCGCCTCGCCATCCGGCAAGAGCCCTTCGAGCACGGAAGCCAGGCTCGCGCACAGGTCGTTGCGCTCAGCCGCGAGGGCCGCCGCCATTCCCGAGCCCAAGAGCTCCTCAACCGCCGTGCCGCCGTCACGCAGCTCCGAGACGGGCGCTCCCTGCAGAGCGCAGGACACATCGAGCGCAGTCAGTGGCGCGCCCTTGGCGCAGCGGTTGAGGAGGAAGAAGAACGAGCCCGTGGCGATGCCGCAACGCCCGCAGAGATCGAGCGCATGGCGGCAGGCCCGCACCGACGAGGCCCGCTGATCCACCAGGAAGAGCGTGCGCGCGCTACGCTCGATGATGACGGCCTGCGCCTCTGACCAGTTGGCCCCCGTATTGACGAAGACCACGTCGAAGCGCGTCAAAGCCGCCTCCATGAGACGCGGTAGCTGCCCCGCCAGCTCCTCCGCCTGCTCCGGGCGATGCGGCGCGGCCACAAGCGCCGGAGTCCCGTCTGCGGCCAGTTCGTCAAGACGTCGCAGATCGGCCAGCGCCTCGTCCACCGTGAGCGCATCAGGAGCCCCCAGCAGATCCGCCGCGTCCCCGAACTGAAGATCCCCGTCGACCAGCAGCACCCGCAGCCCCCGAGCCGCCGCCAGGCAGGCGCTCAGGACGGCGACGGTGCTCTTCCCGGCACCCCCGCTGCCGCTCACCACAGACACCACATAGGCCGGCGTCTTTGCAGCAGGAGACTCCCCCGTCATGGCGTGGGACGCGGGCGGGACTGCGGGAACGGGGGCAGGGGCGGCAGGCGGTGGCGCGAGCTCCTGGGAGCCGCCGACGGCCACCGGGGGCAGCGGCGCGGTATCGGCCGCCGACAGGGCGGGCGGCGCGGAGGGCACGGGCGGTGGTGCCGGCACAGGGGCTCGGAAGGCCGCAGAAGGCTCCGATGCAGGAGCCTGCGTGGCACCTGCCGTCCCGGCGAGCACAGGCGGTGGCTCTGGGGCGAGCTCCTCCTCCAAGGACGACGACTCCCAGAAGGGCTCATCCGCCCCCGGCAGGGGCCGGCGGGCGCTGATCGTCGGCAGGGACTCGCCGGTGGGGTCGGGCGGAGGGGCGGACGCCTCGGCCGCGCGCAGGGCCGCCGCGCGGGCCGCTGCTCCCAAACGGCGCCTTTCCTCGTGGGCGACGCGTCGTGCCAGCCCCTCAGGCGAGAGCATCCCCGTGATTCCCGCCGCTTGGGCTCGGCTGACAGCTGACCCACTGAGGTTCTCGGACACCAGGTAGATGGGGATGGAGGGGGCATCTCGTCGCAGGCCCGCTGCCAGGTTGACGGCGTCCATCTGATCGCTTGAGGCAACCCAGGCTTCCTCGACGGGGTCGCCTCGCCTCAGACGATCACGCGCAGCGGCTGCGCTTGAAAACGCCTCCAGCCAGGTTCGTCGCGACCACGCCCTCCCGTCCAACCCCAAGGAAGAGGGATCGGCAAGCGACGCGCTATCGGCGCACAGCAGTATAGTGCCCATGGCAGTCCTTTCCGCCAGCTAAAGCCGGCTCGTCTCTAGGCTTCGGCCCTGGCGGGGGCCTTGGCATCTGTGGGAAGCACGAAGTAGATCTCGAGGTTCTGGGCCGCCGCCACCAGCTCCTGCACCGCCGCGGGCGCAACGGCAAGCGTCACCCACTCCACCGCCCCTGATGCGAGCGCTCCCGACGTGTCGGTGCTCGTGGCCACGACCAACGCGCGCGGAACGATCAGCTCGGTAGCGCTCGCGCCCGTGGCGTAGACGTCGGCGCGCATCCCCGCCTGCAGAGCACCGCCCACCGCCTGCACCTCACGCGCAGGGACGCTCACGGCCGCAAGTCCCTCGGGGATATCCAAGGTCAGCGCCTGTCCCGCGCCGATACGACGAACCGTGAGCGCCTCCCCCTTCAGAATGGCCGCGGAGGCCTGCTTGCCCACCGCCTCCTCGCGCACGGTGACCACGCCGTCGGGCAGCAGGTCGGCCACCCACAGCCCCATCGCCACCGCCCCCTCGTCGATGGTCTCACCAGGCGCAATGTCGCGTCGGGCCACGCACACCTCCAGCTGATCGCCGCCGTAGCGAGCCAGCGCCTCGGCGCGCGCGGCCTCGGCCCGGTCGCTCACCTGCACGAGAAACGCACCCATGCAGATTGCGCAGCCTGCGGCGCAGGCGATGCCCACGGCCAGGGATCGACTTCGCTTCATAGAACCTCCGTCCTCTCGATGGAAGCGCCATCATGGGCGCCCCCGCCGACACGTGGTCGGAAAGCGGGCGGCGGGGCGGGTGCGGAGGAGCGGAAGCCGGACGGGCCGCACGCGAAACACGCGCCGACGAGGGAGTCGCCCCTGCGGCTCGGGAGATGCCCAAGGCGGCGCCCCGTCGCCTCGCGAGCGATACGAGAGCGCGCCCCCGGAAGGGCAAGGCGAGAGAGAGGGGGGGGGGTCACACGTGGATATCGTGCGAACGCGGGGAGGCGGCATCGCCTCGCCGGGAGGCATGGCCGAGCGAGACGCTCGGGAACTTCTGAGATGCGTGGCAGCAGACAGGCCGACGGACGGCCCGGCGGCGGGTGGCTATCTGATCAAGGTCTAACCGGCCCTGAATCCGCTTTTTGAGCCATAGCCTGGTTTAGCAAAAAGAAAAACCCCAATTAACCTGGGGTTTTTCTCTTTTTGATATGGTGGTCGCGGAGGGATTTGAACCCCCGACCTTGTGCTTGTAAGGCACCTGCGCTCCCGCTGCGCCACGCGACCGTCACGTTGGAGGAGCGCCGCTCCGCAGCGGTTCCTCGCGTTTCGGTATTCTCCCACAGATGCTCCGCGGGGGCAATCTTAACGATAGTCGCTGGCCTGATCGCCTCCGAGAAGCTTGGACTGCTCCTTGAGGTGGCGAGCCTTCTCGGCAGCGGAAACGAAGTCGGCGGGGGCGGCCTCGACGGAAATCAGCTCTACCTCGAAGGCGAGCGTCTTGCCGGCGAGGGGGTGGTTCAGGTCGAAGGTGACCGAGCCGTCCTTGACGGCGATGACCGTAGCGGGCATGGGCGCGCCGTCCTCTCCGCTAGCCAGCCAGATGCGCTTGCCCACGGCGATGTCGCGCGCGGGGATCTGCTCCTCGGGGATGGTGGTGACGTAGTCCTCCAGGTACTCGCCGTAGCCATCGTACTCGCTGACCGTGAACGCCTTCTTCTCGCCGGGCGTCCCCTCCATCTCGAGAATGGCCCGCTCGAAGCCGTCGATGGTCATGTCCATGCCCGTCTGGAACACCAGGGGCGCGTCGGCGGTCGCGCAGCCGAATACGCTGCCGTCCTCGAGCGTGCCGGTATAGGCCAGGGTGACGGTGGTTCCCAACTCCATAGGTGCTCTCCTTCGTTCGAAGGCGCCATCCCCAGGCGGATGCGCCCGTTTCTTCCTCGTATTGCTCGTTGCGGCTGGCAGGGCGCCGTGCAGGCGCCGGCCTCGCAGGCCTCCTACCAGGGCGCGCCGGCAGGGTTGAGCTTGCGCCGCGGCGACAGCTCGTCGCTGAAGAGAATGCAGTAGCGCAGGCCCTTCAGCGTGACGTACAGGCTGGCTATCTCGTGCCGGCCGCCATGGTTGAACACCTCGTAGGTAAGGTATTCCCGCTCGATCATGGGCCCGTAGACGTCGCTCCCCTCTATCTTGTCCAGCAGCAGGTTGGTGGGCTGGCGGCCCAGCTCGTCCTGCTTGAGTGAGATGCTGTACAGGATGTCCTCCTGCTCTGCGGTCAGGCGGCCGAGCTCCTCGATCTCCGCCCTGATCTCCTCTTCTGTCGCCATGGTGTCGTTGCCTCCTCGCGTTCGATGACTTTCCCGACTTCGTGATCGCTCCGTGATTTGACAGGCAAGGTGCGTTGCCGGCGAGAACTGCTCGGGGGGGGGTGAGCAGCCCTCGCCGCCGGCGCATCTTAAGAAGGCTCGCCCCGAGGGTGAGGCGAGCCTTCGATTCCAAGCCGATGACGTCGGCCTAGATGCCGGCGAAGCCCTTGGAGGGATCGCTGCCGCCAACGCCCTTCTCGTCGTCGCCGGCCTCGTTGCCGGTGCGCTTCGTGGAGGTGTAGCCACCCCAGGCGCGGGCGATGAACTTGTCCTTCACCCAGAAGATCTGGGCCTTCATGAGGTCGGCCTGGGTGATGCCCTCTTCCGCCAGGGCCTCGTCTTTGGTCTTGCCCTCGGCCACGAGCGTGTTCAGCACCTCGGCGGCCTCGGGAGCATCAAGAGCCAGGAATTCATCTCGGGTCATAATGCCCTCCTTGTCAGTCGCAAACACAGCCGCGGTCATCGGCCATCGAGCCGACGACCGCGGCAAACTACCTCGCGGGCCTACAGCTGGAACAGAACCATCGGGCGGTCGAACTCCGCCATCTTGGCCTGCATCTCCTCAACGGTGCCGTAGTACAGAGACGCGGACTCCTCGACCTGGACGGCCAGGGGACGCTGGCCGGCCTTATCGCCGTTGGTGCCCCAGTGGTCGGAGAAGATGGACGTCGGGCAGGGAAGGTAGAACCACTCCCAGTCGTCGCCGTCGTTGCCCTCGCCCTTCTTGAAGGGGCCGACCTGGACCTCCTTGATGCCGAACTGATCCAGGGGAAGGCCGAGCTCCTCCTTGCAGGCGATCTCGGCGGCATGGTTGCCGGAGAAGAAGGTGTAGTCAACGAGCAAAGCGTATTTCTGATCTGCCATGTGTGTCACTACCTTTCGGGTTAGTCCTGGTCGAGGCTGCGGACACGGCGAGCGTTGCACATGACGCCCTTATAGGGCGCGCCGAAGCCGAGCTTGCCGACGTTGAAGTGCGGCACGAGGCTGTTGAAGTTGGACTTCCACACGCCGAACAGGTTGGGCTCCTCGCCGTCCTGCTCGGGGAACCACCAGCCGTGGGCGCAGTTGAGGATGCCGGGCTTGATGATCGGGGTGATCTCCGCCTTGAAGCGGGCCTCGCCGAACATGTTGTAGACCTCGACCCAATCGCCGTCAGTGATGCCGTACTCCTTGGCAGTCTCGGGGTTGATCTGAACCCACGGCCACGGATCGATCTGGCGCAGGGACGGCACCTGACGATGCTCGGAGTGGAAGGAGCTGTAGCGACGCGAGCCAGACGTGGTGATCAGCGGATACTGACCGGCGAAGTCAGGCTTGCTGATGGGGCTGTAGTTCGGCTCCTCGTAGTAGGGCAGCGGATCCTCGCCCCAGGATTCGTAGAGGATCGAGTAGGCCTCGATCTGGCCGGTGATGGTGTTGAAGCCGGGCTGGCCGTCGAAGCGCAGCAGGCCCTTCTCGTACTTCTCGTACTCGAAGCCATGGGCGCCGGGCTGGTACAGGCCGAGCTCCTGGAAGCCCTTCCAGTCGAAGCCGAGCTCCTTCAGCTGATCGCTGTAGAAGTCCTCGACCGCGGTCTCGAGGGCGGCGAGGTCCAGGGACTTGCCGTCAGCGGGCTTGTACCACGGCCACCAGCTGGGGTTCAGGCGCTGGCCGAACATGAGGCAGATCTCCACGTCGGACTTGGTCTCGCCAACGGTGAGCGCCTTGTTCATGGGGCCCATGAACACGGTGTTGCGGCCGTAGTGGGTGAGCACGATGCCGTTGTGCTCGGCCCAGGTGGACATGGGGAGGAAGTAGTCGCCCACCGCCATGGCCGTCGGGGTCATGGTGATGTCCTGCACGACCACGAACTCGAGCTTCTGCAGGGCCTTGTGCCAGCGCTTGGGCTGAGCCGAGCAGGTGGGGGTCAGGAAGTTGGAGCTGTTGAACCAGCCCATCTTCAGGGCGTAGGGCTCGTCGGTCTCCATGGTGTTGAGGGTCTCGTCAGGCTGGGTGGTGGCCATGCCCGTGGACAGGCCCGGCCACGCGGCGGCGCCGATGCGCTTGGACCACACCTCGTCGTCCATGGCACCGCGCTGCTCCATGCGCCACTTGCCGAGCAGGGCAGACGGGGGGCCGAGGGTCAGGCCGCCGGGACGGTCGATCGAGCCGGCCAGGGCAGCCAGGACGATGAACGCCTGGGACAGCTGCACGCCGTTCTTGTTCTGGTCGAAGGCCAGGCCCCAGGCCCAGCCGATCGGGCGCTCGGTGCCGATGATGTGGGCAACGCGCTTGATGTCCTCGACCGGGACGGTGGTGATCTCGGAGACCTTCTCCACCGGGTACTCGGCGGCGCGGGCCTTGATCTCGTCGAGGCCGTAGATCCAGTTCTCAGCGAACTCGTGGTCGTACTCGCCAGACTCGAACATGAGGTTCATGAGGCCGAGGGCCAGGGCGGTGTCGGTCTGGGGGCGAACCTGCAGGTTGATGTTGCCGTTGCGAGAGCCCACCCAGGTGATGCGGGGATCGATGGAGATGATCTTGGTGCCGCGCTTCATCATGTCAACGAGGCAGTGGCCGAAGAAGCCGTCGCCGTTGGAGGGCAGGGGCTCCTTGCCCCAGACCACGACCCACTTGGAGAGGGTGTAGCGGGGGTCGTCATAGCTGCCCGGCAGGTGGCCGGCGTAGTCGAGCTCGGGATAGCCCGCGCCCAGCACGTAGTCGGAGATGGAGCAGCGGGGGCCGTAGCAGGACCAGCCGGACTGGGTGTAGCAGCAGTTGGGGGACTGCAGCACCGAGAACGTCAGGGCATAGTAGAAGATGCACGCCTCGCGGCCGGTGCCGCCGAAGCAGACGATGGACTCGGGGCCGTAGTTCTCCTGGTAGTAGCGCACCTTCTCGCAGATGGTGTCGAGAGCCTCGTCCCACGTGGTGCGAACCCACTTGTCCTTGCCGCGATCCTCGTAGGCGCGCTTCATCGGGTAGATGATGCGCTCGGGGGCGTAGGTGTACTCGCGCAGGGCGAGGTTCATGGCATTGACGCGACCGGTGGTAATCGGGTTGTCGTCATCACCCTCGATGCGGATGAGCTCGCCGTCCTTGGTCACGACCTTGACGCCGTATCCCACGGGGTGGGACCCCGGAGGGGACCAGGTGTTGGAGCGAGTGACGACCGTGCCGTCCTCCATTACGGTTTGCCACTGTTTACCGTATGCCATACTTTCCTTCTTTCTCCACGTTTCTTCCATACCGTAGAAACTTCACGTGCTTGGCGGCACGCTATCAGCAAGCGCACGACCGTCGAGAAGGTGGTTCTCCCCGGCGGCGCGCCCTCCCATCCCTAGTGAGCGGGCGCGGCGCTTGTTGCCAAGGGGGTCGGCCTACTGGCCGGGGGCCTTCGGAGCCGCGGGGGCGCCGGGGGCGGCGGGGGCAGCCGGCGCGCCGGGAGCCGCGGGGGCGGCGTTCGGC
>CANSQW010000005.1 GCA_947649215.1 uncultured bacterium
CAACAGCGCGTACTGGACCGGCGCCCCCTACCTGGGCCTCGGCCGCGCCGCCGCCACCATGACCCAGAACGCCGAGCGGCGCATGCGGGTGACCGACGGGCAAGTGACCGACGACCTCGATCCGCACCAGATGGCTGCGGAGGACCTCATGCTTGGGATGCGCCTGGCTGCGGGCGTGGGCGACGAGACGGTGACGCGCGCGTCCGCCCTCATCCCCGACGCGCTTGACGCCTTCCGCGAGCTGGAGGCCCTCGGCCTCGTGCGCCACGCCGAGGGCCGCTGGCGACCCACGGATCGCGGCTGGCTCTGCGGCAACGAGCTCTACGGGCGCCTGCTCGACCTGGCGCCGTAGGGGAGCGCCGGCTCCTGCGCGCACGCAGGGCGCACGAGTATAATGGCTGGTAACGAGAGACGTTCCGGAAAGGGGAGAGACATGGCGAAGAAGATCCTGGTGGTGCACGGAAGCCCCCGCCTGAAGGGAAACTCGGCCCTGCTGGCCGATGAGTTCACCCGCGGCGCCGAGGCTGCCGGGCACGAGGTGACGCGCATCGAGGCAGGCCGGGCGCGCATCGGCGGCTGCCTGGCCTGCGAGTACTGCTTCAGCCATGAGGGCGCCTGCTGCCAGCAAGACGACATGCAGGACTTCTATCCGCTGCTGCACGAAGCCGACGTCATCGTCTGGGCCACGCCGCTGTACTGCTACAACTACCCGGCGCAGCTGCGCGCCTTCCAGGATCGCATGTTCTGCGGCATCGCCAAGCCCTTCGGCATCAAGCAGACGGGGCTTCTGCTGTGCTTCGAGGACAAGGACGAGACGCGCGCCGAGCCGTTGCTCGACGTATTCCGCGTGAACACGGCCTACTGCGGCCAGGAGAGCATCGGCGAGGTCGTCGTGAAATCCGTCTACGAGGCCGGTGCCATCGCCGGCAACCCCGGCCTTCAGGAGGCCTACGACCTGGGAGCCTCCCTTGCCTAGCGTCGCTCACCATCCCGTCCGCATCCTCTTCGTCTGCCATGGCAACATCTGCCGCTCGCCTATGGCCGAGTTCGTCCTGCGCGATCTCGCCACGTCCCGCGGGGCAGGCGAGCGCCTTGTCGTGGCCTCGGCAGCCACGAGCGCCGAGGAGCTCGGCAACCCCGTGCACCCGGGCACGCGGCGCATCCTAGCCGCGCACGGCATCTCCTGCGAGGGTAAGACGGCCCGCCGCCTGCGCGCCGACGACTACGACGCGTGGGACCTCATCATCGGCATGGACGACGCCAACATCCGCAACATGGAGCGCCTGTTCGGCGGCGATAAGGCGGGCAAGGTGCATAAGCTGCTCGAGTACGCCGGCAGCGAGCGGGACATCGCCGACCCCTGGTACACCGGCGATTTCCAGGCCACCTACGATGACGTTCGCGACGGCTGCGAGGGCCTTCTGGCCTTCCTGCGCCTCTGACGCAGGCTAAGGAGGATGTGATGCCCGAGCTTGGCGGAGAGATAACCTCGCTTGTGGGAGACTTCGGCCCCGAGGCGGCGCGGAAGATGCGCATTGCCTCGTACCGGGCCGCGTTCGCCCAGGCCGTGCGCCATGTCTGGCGCCATGACCCACTCGCTGCCGACTACGTGCTCGCCCATGTGAACGGCTTCTACATCCACAAGGACGACGCACCGCGCAAGAGCGCCTTCCGTGACCGCGACCACATTCTGTGCACCGTCTACGCCGATGACGGAACCATCCGCTCAGATATAGACGCCCGCCAGGAGCTGCTGCGCCTCGCGCTTGCGCGGGAGGGCATCCACTACGATGAGCTGCGCATCCTGCCGTCGAAGTTCGATATGCGCACGAGGCATCCGTATCCCGAGGCCGCCGAGCGCATTGCGCGTGTCATGCGCGGAGAGCTACCCGAAGGAGGCGTGCGCGCGGCCGATGAGCGACCTGATCCGCCTTCGGTCGCCACGGTGGAAGACGCCATGAGTCGGCTGGATGACCCGCGCCTAGCCGCGCGGCTGCGCGAGGCGATGCTCGCCGGCGTGACGAATGGCGCGGCGGCGGGGGCAGGAAGCGCACGCAGCGCATCTTCGGCGCCCTCGCGTGAGGCCCATGAGCTTCAAAGGCTCAAGCGGGCGTTCTGCCAGGTGTTCGGCGAGGAGGCCGAGACGCTGCTCGAATCCGTGCGTGGAGCGGCGCTCGAGCCCGTGCGATGGGAGAACGACCGGCAGCGCCGCGAGGGGCGCGACCGCTGGTGGTGCCATCTCTACGCCGACGATCCGCGCCTTCTTCGTGCGGTCATCGAGCACGACGAGGAGCTGCGTGCCCACGCGCGCGACCTGGGCCTGCGCATCCAAGCCATTCAGCTGCATGAGTCCTTTGACGCCATTCGAAACGCGCACGCCTTCCCAAGAGCAGGTTATCCCATTCCGCTCGGGACGATAGCTCCAAGCGCCGATCTGCTCAATGAAGAAGGCTAGCCGAGCGGTTTCCCTGCGGTCGCGTAGCCAATCTGTTACCGCCTTCGAGAAGGCTGGGGAGAGGTGCGGCGGCAGAATCTGCGTACGATAACCTGCTAGTGACGGCAGGCTGTCTTTTTTGCCACAGGTTTACATAACATATAGTTCTGTTAAACCGGCGTTCATAACGTGTAAAGCTACGAACCAAGAGGGAAGAACCTCGATCAAATAACTGCGAAAAGCTCCCTGCGCACTGTTCGGGACTTTCCGTCTGCCGTCACTATAAGCCTGGAGGTATCCGAAAGGGGAGTGACGCCCTCAGCGTTCCGGAATTCCTCATAATCCATCCACAACATATGGGACTTCACAGGGCGACGCACACCACGGGAGCAGTTATAGAGCCTGATTCCGCTCTCATAGTTCGCCAGGCGGGCACCCTTCTTCGAGGTCGCCCTATCGTCGGTCAGATAGGCGCACAGGTAGTTGCCTAAGTTGTTGATGTCGTTCGAAAACCCCTGGACGTTGACGAAGCCATGGCCCCAGGCGTCGCGCACAGGGTGATCGTCATCAGTGTTGGCCATGAAGGGAGCCGGGCCGGGAAAGAACAGGACGCAGTGCATATGCCATGCGCCGCGCGCTTGGCGTTCCTTAACATAAAGGTACTCGAAGGCGCCGAAGCGGCGCTTCATGTTGCGGACGAACTTCTGCATGTCCTCGCGTATGCGCGCGTTGTCGGTCATGTTGGCCGCATAGGTAAGGGTAACGTAGCGCACCTGGTCGGGCTGGTCGAAGTTGCAGTTAATGAGCATCTTCAGGCGATTGAAGGACTTCCGCACGCTCTCCAGGTTGTCACCCTTGAAAACCGAGCGCTCCCGATAGGGGCGGAACTCCTCGGTGCTGGGGACGTAATAGAACCACTCATTGACCCTCACGGCACGGGCGGAGATCGGCGGCATGAAGGGGCAGTGGGTCACCTGGACGGTGTTGCGGCAGTCCGCCACGGCTATATAGCGGGCGTAGGAAACAGGCTCGTCGGTCACGTTCGCACCTCTCCCGGGCAGCGCCCCTAGCGGGGCGATGTCCGCATTGTGTCAGTATAATCAAGTTAAGGGGAAGGCCCTCCCGCCCGAAAGGGATAGGACGCGGGCCAAGCCCGCCGACCGGCCCCACGAGCCAGCGACAGGCGAGAATCGGCAGTGAGGAGGGGAGGGCGGCGGCATCGGTCGCGGGTCCCCCGAACCCCGCGACCGCTACGCGCCGCCCGGAGCGATCTCGAAGGCGTTATAGCTGTCGTAGAGGCGGAAGTAGCGGCGCCGGGGGAGGTACCACGACGTTCCCACCTTCTCGTTCAGGCCGTAGTAGTAGGAGACAGAGCAGAACAGGCGACCGCCGAAGGGAAGGGAAAGCAGCTTGCCCTTCAGCCCGAACCTGTCCAGGCGCCGGTGCTTCTCCTCGATCTCCACCAGGCAACGAATCTGACGGTCTATCATCCGGTCGAACTGGGCGACCAAGACGACCTTATAGCCCATGTGCCGGTGCTGGCTGAAGAAGCTGACCCACTCCATGCGCTGCGACGCCGACCAGCTGCGCGCGTTGAAAACCAGCTGGGCCTCGTCGATGACGAGCAGGATGGAATCCTCGCGCACGGAGCGGCCATCCCAGTAGGAAGCGGCGAAACCCCGCAGCCAGGACGGCGTGAGGAGGTCGTTCGGCCGGAAGGAGAAGAACTCACGATAGCCCCGCGTCTTGGGGTTGATGTCGAAATTGGCCACCACGGGCAGCCGCTTGAAGCGAAGCGTATCGTAGATAAGCCTGGCGACGTGAAGGGACTTCCCAGAACCCGGAGTACCGGAATAGAGATAGATCACGAAAAACCCTCCTGGATCCAGAGCGGAAAACTACTTGACCGAATTGACGAACTGAATGACGACCAGGGCGACGTTCACCGCGAGCATGACGCCCGCCCAGGCCGTGAGGATGGCAACGAGGTCGCCGACGGGGATGAACCAATTGAGCGCCCCCAAGGCGTTCGCCACCGGCTCAGGGACGGCCAGGGGCAAGGACGATACATCGAGGGTGGGAAACAGCCCCAGGAGCAGCAGGACGAGCGACAGGCCCGAACCGGTGAGGAACTCGATGATCGAAGTGACCATCAGGCACCACCGACCTTCGAGCCGACCACGAAGCGCGGGGAAGCGGCGAGGAGGACGAGGACGAGCGTAAGGCGGCAAACCCAGCCCGTGACGTCGGCAAAGCCCTGATAGCCGGAGAAGTCGAAGTCGAGCGGCGCGCCCATAATCTCGAAGTGGAAGGAAGGCGGAGAGGGGTCGGCCTGGACAAGGCCCAGAACCTGCTTCAGGAGCGCGGGAACGCAAAACGGGAAGGCAGAGGACAGGGCGCCGGACACGTCGGCGGCGAGGGCGGATAGGCCCGAAAAGTCGAGGTCGCCCAAGATGGCGTCCGCCACGTCCACGGCAAGGCCGAGCCGCATCAAGTCCATGATGCCGTCCAGCTTGGCATAGAGGGCATCGAGCGCGGGGAAGTCCACGTCAACGGAAAGGGAACCCATGGCGGAGTTGATGCGGGCCAGCTTGTTATAGATAAGGGCGAGGACGGTGGCGACGGAATGCGGCCCTTCCGTAACGCCGTCCATGGGCAGGCTGGTGCGAAGCTGGTTGGCGATGATGGCCGAGACGGTGGCGACGCTGCGGCTGGCGTCCGGGTAGCCGGAGATAGAAGCGGAGGTGACGAGATTCGCAAGCTGGGCGTTGGCGTTATAGGCCTTGTTGTAGATGAGTGCGAGGACGGTTCCGACGCCATAGCTGCCCTCGGTGACGCCGGACATGGGAAGGGACGTAACGAGGTTGGCGGCGCTGATGCCGATGGCGCGAACCTTGTTGTAGGTGAGCGCGAGAATGGTGGCGACGGATTGGTAACCCTCAGTAACGCCGTCCATGGGCAGGCTGGTGCGAAGCTGATTGGCGATGATGGCCGAGACAGTGGCGACGCTGCGGCTGGCGTCCGGGTAGCCGCCAATGGAAACGGAGGTAACGAGGTTGACCAGCTGGGCGTTGACGTTGAAAAGCTTGTTGTAAACGAGCGCGGAGATAGTGGCCACCCCGTAGCTGCCTGGCGTCACATTGCTCATGGCCAGCGAGGAAACAAGGTTGGAGGTGCTGATGGCGATCTGCCGGGCCTTGTTGTAGGTAAGCGCCGAGACGGTGGCGACGCCATAGCGGCCGTCGGTAACACCGTCCATGGCGAGACCGGTGGAAAGGTTATCCCTAAGGCGCTCGTCAAGCGAAAGCATCCCAGAATCAACAACATAGCGAATGCTGTCGAGCCTGTTATAAATATCAAGCTGACCGCCAAGAATGGAATAAAGGTAGTTGTTCGAGGAAGCAAGCATCCCGCCAATGCCGCCGGAATAATAGCTGACAAGCTGATGCGAGCCGTTGATGGTCTGATAGCCATAGAGCGCGGAATAGATACTCGCAAGGGTGAAATGCGTGTAATATCGCTCCGAATTAGAGGGGTTATAAGCAATGTATTGGCTAATAACGTTCGCAACCCAAACAAGCGGCGACTGCACGTTAGATCCAACGGAGCGAACGAGAGCCGGAAGGAGGTCTAGCGATCCAACTTCCGGAGGCGCCTCAACAGCTTCTTCTTCGGCTTCACCAGGCGATCGAGCTTCTTCAAGTCCCGATCCGCCCTCCTCAGGCGCTCGGCCTGCCCCTCCTGAAGTTCCTGCATCTGGCGCAGCTGCTCCGCCAGTCTCGATACCTCCTCCGGAGTATCCATCGGCACCTCCCAGAACGTCGGATAGGGGGATAGACGATACGGCGGGAGGGGGCTCTACGGCATCAGGGGCGCGCGAAGCGTCCTCCTGATCGTCAGCATAAGCATAGCACGGCAGGGTAAAGTAGGGGAGGACGAGCGACACGGCAAGCAGAGCCGAGACGGAAAATGAGACGAAACGCCGCATAAGCACCTCCTGAAAACAAGAAAGGCGCCGGACTGCGGGGAAGCCACGGCGCCCAAGGGACAAGGGCCGATCTGAGGGCGGCCCGGAAGGCCTAGCGCGCGAAGCGCTTGACCAGATTCCAGACGGCGGGGATAGCGATGAAGATCGCGGCCACGCCGAGCATGGCGGGCAGGTTGGCCCCGATAATGCTCTGGATGTTGGTGGACAGGCCGCTAATGGCGGTGCCCAGGGCGGTAGAGATGGTCTCCATTTCCATTTCCTTTCTCCTAACGAAGTAGACGGTAGACCAGGCAGAGGAGCCTGGACGCTCCGAAAGCCAGCAAGCCTAGGAACATTGCCAGCAGGAAGCCAACGGGGACGGCGCCGAGCATGGACATGAGGAAGTCCAGGGCGACGGGGTCGGAATAGGCGTCGAGGACGCTCACAGCACGACCGCCAGGAAGCAGAGGACGAGCAGGGCCGAGACGGCGCGGGGCGGAAGGCGCAGGACGAGCGGGACGGACGGGAGATCGGCGGCGCGCACGCGGAACCAGGAAAGCACGAGCGTCAAGACCTCATAGAGAACGAAAGCGTAAGCAAAAGAGCAAAGCAGAGCGAGAACAGAAAGAACAAGAAAAGCGACATCCATCTAAGACCTCCAAAGGTAGGCGAACGACTGGAAAAGCTGAACCCCGAGCGAGAAAGCGACGACGACCAGAATGAGGACGCCCGTGACCGTCTGGGCATACTCGAAGGCCATCAGGTCGGCGAAGAAGCCGTCCGGCACGCCCTGTGAGACAGCAGAGGAAGCCGAATCTACAAGCGGAGCGGGAACCGCGGCGACCTCGACGGAATCAGGGGCCATGAACTCAAGGACGGAAGCCTGGAAGTCCTTGAAGCCGTCAAGCTGGCCCGCGATGGCGTCCAGGTCATCGCGGGCGCCTACGGCGAGCGAGAGAAGATAGGACTCGTCAGCCATGGCTAAGCCGCCTTCCGAACGGCGGCAACCCGGTCATTCCAGGCCCGGATGGCAAGCGGTTCGGAATCAAACGGGCCATAGCGCAAAAACCCATTACAGCAGACGGCATAGCCGTCGACGAAGGACGGATAGGAGCCGCAGAGCGGGCAGCGCTCGAAGGCGTCCAACTTAAGCGTGCCCCTCTGGTAGTCGATGAAGGCAGAAAGCCCGGCGGGTGCCATGAGGGAATCGGAGATCAGAGCCACGTCCTGGGCGATCTGCGAATAGACGTCATCGATGATGCTCAACGCACGGGAAGACGCCTGATAATCAAGCACCACCAGGCCGTTATGGGGATTCAGGCGGACGGAGAAAAGAACGCCATGGGGGTTCGCGTCAGAATCCTTGTAGTCAGGCCACGTAGCGAGATCAAACATAACAAGGTCGTTGGGCTTCACGTAAACCACCGCCTAAAGCTTCGCGGCTTCGGACTGCGAGAGCGCCGGGGCGAAGGCCATGGCGTCGAAGTCCGGGAACACGTTCACCAGGCGACCGCGATAGTTGCCGTACTGCTGCGAGAAACGGAAATCGAGCAGCAGATAACATGGAGCATACTGAACGAGCAGGGAAACGTCCACACCAGCGGGAACGCCCACGGTGAAGATATCGGTCGGGTCATCCGGGTTCTGGAAGGTGGCCTTGCGGTAATGCACCAACTCGCCGGTGTCCTTGTTGGTGAAATCGTTCTCCAGAAGGCCGAGGAACACGGCAACAGACTTCGCGCGCATGATAAACCTGCTTTCTAACGGGAAGTCCTTTCCTCCTCCGCAGGTTTACATAACATATATTATCGATAATTTATCAAACGAGCAGAGACGCCGTGCCCGAATGCCAGCCATCATCCCTGAACGCGCTTGTGTTACGGTTAGCCCCAGATCGAGGTGCTGGGATCCTTGGGTGCGCTGCCGGAGCCGGCTCCGCTGCCCTGCGGCAGATTGTACGTCTCATAGAGCGACGACAAGTCACCGGTCTGGATGGCTTGGATCAGAGCCGGCATCACCGACGCCAAGGCAATGGCGTTCAGCGTGAGCGCCAGAGCGCAGACAAGCGTGCTCAGCACCGCCGAGCGCCGAATACGCGATGCGTAGACGCTCAGCCCCGGCGCTACGCCCTCGGCGAGGACGCGTCGTACCTTGACGAGGGCCATGAGCGCACACACCACGCCGACGCCGCTCAGCACGACGCCGCCAATAAGAAGCGAGACCGGCCCCGCCACCGTCGCGACGGTCACAAGCGTCTGAGCCGACTTCAGTTGACGCAGTCCGCCATCAGCCGGCGGCTGGTCAAAGGGGGTCTTGGGAGGCTGATTTTGGGCCTCAGTCATCATTCGCTGCCTTCCGTCGAAAAACAGGCCTTCTGACCTGCGGTTTTACAAACGAGGCTCTGAGAGCCGTTCTAAGGCCCTATGTTGCCCTTCCATGGGTAAATACTCATGGAAATGAGGGTTTTTCCTCCGCCTCGGCAGCCCAATATACCATCACGCTGAGAAACGACGATCACATCGCTTCGAATTACACGGATGACCCACCGGATTGGAGCCATTCCGTAAGAAGCCCTAGGCCGAGATGCCGCTGCTCCCGAATCCGCCAGTACCGCGCTGCGTGTCGTCAAGCGACTCCACGGCCACAGGCACGACTGCCGGCGCCGCGACGATCATGAGCTGCGCGATGCGGTCACCGACGTGAACCTCAAAAGGCTCCTTCGGGTCAAGGTTCATGAGGATGACTTTGACCTCGCCGCGATAGCCGCTGTCGATGAGCCCCGGCGCGTTGACGACGGTGATGCCGTGCCGTGCCGCCAAGCCGCTGCGCGGGATGACGAGGCCTGCATAGCCCTGCGGGATGGCCAGGGCGAAGCCGCAGGAGACAAGCGCGCGCTCGAGCGGCTCGAGCGTGAGCGCCTCGGTCGCACGCAGATCAAGGCCGGCATCACCCTCGTGGGCATAGCTGGGAAGCTCATTTGAAAAATCGAACATTTGTATAGGCAAGGGGAGTGGCATGATGTTTTCCTAAGAGAGGTCGTTGAGCGCGCTGGCGAACTCCTCGACGCTCTGGAAGTCCTTGTACACGCTCATGAAGCGGATGTAGGCCACGTCGTCAAGCGGTGCGAGGCGCGCCATGACCAGATCACCCAGGTCCTTGGAGCGAATCTCCCCCCTTGGCGAGGCGCTCAGGTCGTTCTCTATGCCGTTGATGAGGGACTCGATCTGCTGGGGCGTGATCGGTCGCTTCGCGCAGGCACTCAGGAGGCCGCGCATGAGCTTCTGGCGGTCGAAAGCCTCGGAAGACCCATCGGACTTGATGACGATGACGGGATTCTCACCCCGACGCTCATAGGTAGTGAAGCGATGCCCGCAGGAGAGGCATTCGCGCCGGCGACGAATGGCGGCCCCGTCATCAGCGGGACGGGAGTCGACTACCTTCGATTCGGGGTGACCGCATACGGGACAGAGCATGGCACTCCTTCAACTCGGATAAGCAGGGTAATAATATAACCCAAGAGGGCCCGCAGGAAGCAGCCCCATCGATGAGCTGATGCCGATTCACCGCATTCTGTCCATAGCGCCGGTCGCACGAGCGCTTGCGATAGCCGCCGCGCGACCGGCCACGCCGCCCGCGAACGCAGCAACGGGGCGGTCTCGAAAGGGCCTAGAACGGCATGAGGAGCGCGCCGAACGACAGCACGCAGCCGATGGCGAGCAGAATGCCTGACTGGCGACTCGTGAGGCTGGTCGGGTTCTTCGTCGCAGGCTTGCGCGCCAAGGGCTTCAACGAGGCCGGAAACGCTATGATGCGGGCCCGTGCAGCCGTGGTGCAAGGCCGGGGCTTGAGCGCGGAGGTGCCCGCGACTGGACAACTTCTTTCGCAATTCCTCATTTTTCTTCCTCTCAGCTCTTGCTTAGAACCTTTGTTCGTTGATATAATAGGCCGAACAAAAGTTCATGTCAATAACTATTTCAAACATTTGTTCTTATAGAGTGAAAGGAAGGGATCATGGCCCAGAAGGTCACCAAGCGCCAGCAGGCGGTTTTGGACTGCATCGAGGACTGCATTCGCGAGAAGGGGTACGGCCCCACGGTGCGCGAGGTCTGCGAGACCCTGGGGCTGTCGTCCCCCTCAACGGTGCACGTTCACCTCAAGGCCCTTGAGGATAAGGGCTACATCAAGCGCGACCCGCTCAAATCCCGCTCCATCGCCCTCACCTACCACCTTGATCGCGATGACGACGTGGCGAACGTGACGTCCCCCGCCTTCAGCAAGCTGGTGAACGTGCCCCTCGTGGGCAACGTGGCCGCCGGCTCCCCCATCCTGGCCGAGGAGAACATCACCGACACCATCACCCTGCCCACCGATATCGTCGGGGACTCGCCGTCTTTCCTGCTCTCAGTTCGCGGGGAGTCCATGATCGAGGCCGGCATCAACGACGGCGACTACGTGGTGGTCAAGGAGCAGCCCGTCGCCAACAACGGCGATATCGTGGTGGCCATCATCGATGACGGCGCCACGGTCAAGCGCTTCTTCAAGGAGGCTGACCATATCAGGCTCCAGCCGGAGAACTCTACGATGGATCCCATCATCACGACCGACTGCTCCATCGCCGGCAAGGTCGTCGCGGTATTCCGACGCCTCTAGCAAGGCCCCGCCAAAGCGCCGGCGCAAGAGGACGGCGCGAAGGAGCATGGCCGGAGCGACGAGACGCGAAGAGGGGAGTGGTGCCATCGCGGCACCACTCCCCTCCCCCTTTCATCCGCCTGCTGATCACGGGGTGGCGCAAACGACGGACTCACGCCCCAAAGGCCGCGCAACGCGCGGGATCCCCTCCCAAGAAGGCCCCCGCGCTTCCCGCCGACCAGGGACGCCCTCCCCTACGCCCCTTCTACGCAAAAGGGCTCGAAAACGCCCGCGTAGGCCGGGCTCGCAAGCAGCACGAGGCGCGTGCCGGCCTCCTCATGCGTCTCAGAGACGATGTGGCAGCGCTCATGGGCCACCGACACCAGATCGCCGCGTTGGTAGGGAATGAGCACCTCCAGGTGCGCGTCAGCGGCGGCAGCGGCCTGGGCGATGCGCTCGACGAGCCCGCCTGTCCCCTCCCCCGTCTCGGCTGATACGCGCAGCGCCAGCGGATGGCGGCTCTCCAGGGCAGCACGCGTCTCCCCGTCGAGCAGGTCCACCTTGTTGAACACCTCGAGACGCGGAATGTCCTGGGCGCCTATCTGGTCGAGCACCTCCTGAACCGCCTCGATCTGCCCCTCGTACTCTGGCGACGAGGCGTCCACCACATGCAGGATCAGATCAGACCCCGTGATCTCGTCAAGCGTCGACTTGAACGCCTCCACGAGCGTCGTCGGCAGCTTCTGGATGAAGCCGACCGTATCGGTAATGGTGATCTCGCGACCCTCGGGCAGCTCGAACTTGCGGGTGGTGGAGTCGAGCGTGGCGAACAGCTTGTCGTAGCTGAGCACGTCAGCATCGGTCAGGCGGTTGATGAGGCTCGACTTCCCCGCGTTGGTGTAGCCGGCCAGCGCCACCTTGAACATGCCGCTCGCATAGCGGCTCTCGCGCTGGACGGCGCGCACCTCGGCCAGGTGGGCCAGCTCGCGCTTGATGGAGGTGATGCGCTTGCGCACCATGCGGCGGTCGACCTCGAGCTGGCTCTCGCCCTCGCCGAAGCGCGACCCCACGCCGCCACCCATGCGGTTGGAGGCCAGGTGCGCCCACATGCCGCGCAGACGCGGCAGCAGGTACTGGTTCTGGGCCAGGCGCACCTGCAAGCGGCCCTCCTTGCTCGTGGCATGGAGGGCGAAGATATCGAGGATGAGCGCCGTGCGGTCGATGACCTTCACGTCCCGCCCCACGATCTTCTCCAAGTTGGACTGCTGGGACGGCGTCAGCTCGTCATCGAAGATGACGAGGTCGGCGGCGTGGGCGCGCGCCAGGTCGGCGATCTCCTCAGCCTTGCCGCTTCCCACGAACGTGCGCGGGTTGGGCGCGTCGAGCCTCTGGGTGGTCATGGCCACCGTCTCAGCGCCGGCGGTGTCGGCCAGCCGCTCCAACTCAGCCAGAGACGAGGCCAGGGGCCACTTGAGCCCCGGCCGCTCGACGCCGACGAGGACGGCGCGCTCGCGCCGCTCCTCGGCGAGGGTCTTCGGCCCCCGCTCGATCACAGATTCAAACTCAGTCATAGGCGTTCCTCTCAAAACCGACCGAAGGCGGGATGCGGCCGCTACGACGACAAGGGCCCCACCGGGCGCCCAAGCTCCCCCTCGATGGCCTCCAGCGCCGCCCGCGCGATGGCGGGGGCATCGCCGGAATCGGCGTTCACCCAGCGGACGCGAGCGTCCTGCCGAAACCACGAGCGCTGGCGCTTCGCGTAGCGACGCGTGGCCGTCTTAATGGCCTCCACGGCCTCGGAGAGGGTGCAACGCCCCTCCAGGGTCTCTACGATCTCCTTGTAGCCGATGGCCTGCGGCGCGGTGACGCCCGCGCGGAAGCCGCCTTCCAGCAGCCCGCGCACCTCGTCAACGAGCCCCGCGTCCACCATCGCGTCGACACGCCGGTCGATGCGCTCGCGCAGGAGGTCCGGATCCACGGCCAGGCCCACGAACACGGCTGGCACCGCCTGGGGCAGCGTCGCCAGGTTGCGCTTCTGCTCGGCATACGACCCACCCTCGGCCAGAAGCTCGAAGGCGCGCGCCACGCGGCGCACGTTGTTCGGGTGAACCACCGCAGCGCTGGCCGGATCAACCTCCTGCAGCCGCTCCCAGAGCGCCTGGGCGCCCTGCTCGGCGGCAAACGCCATGCACTGCTCCCGCACGGGGTTCTCCACCTGCTCGCCTGCGGGGAAGTCGTAGGCATCCACCGCAGCGCGCACGTAGAGCCCCGTCCCGCCGGCCAGCACCGGGTAGGCGCCACGCGCGTCGATGGCCGAGAAGCACGCCCGGGCATAGGGCTGGAAGAGCGCGGCGGAATACGGCTCGCCCGGATCCACCAGGTCGAGCCCGTGGTGCGGCACGCGGCGCTCAGCCTCGGGGATCTTCCCCGTGCCGATGTCCATGCCGCGGTAGACCTGCATGGAATCCGCGCTCACCACCTCACCCGGAAGGGTCAAGGCAAGCTCCTGGGCGACGTCGGTCTTACCCGACGCCGTCGGCCCCACCACGCAGACGACGGGCCTCATGCGCGCGTCGCGCCGCCGTCGGCCACCGTGCCGGCCAAATACCAGGTGCGCGCCTCGTCCACGCGGACGGGCACCACGGTTCCCACCAGCTCAGCGACGGTTCGGCCGCCGGGCACGGGCGCGTGGACGGTCTGGTTCTTGGGACTCTTGCCCGAGAGCATGGCCTCGTCGCGTTTGGAGGCTCCCTCCACCAGCACGTCAACCACCTTCCCGAGCTCAGCCTGGTTCGCCTCGTAGGCGCAGCGCTGCACGGCCTCCACAAGACGGTCGAAGCGCTCCTGGATCACCTCGCGCGGCGTATCGTCGACAAGCTTCGCCGCCGGCGTTCCCTCGCGCTTGGAGTAGATGAAGGTGAACACCTGGCTGTAGCCCACCTCCTCCACCAGCGAGAGCGTCTGGAGGAAGTCCTCCTCGGTCTCACCGGGGAATCCCACGATGATGTCGGTGGAAAGCGCGATGCCCGGGCATGCCTCGCGCAGCTTGGCGATAAGCCCGAGGTAGTGCTCGCGCGTGTAGCGGCGGTTCATAGCCGCCAGAATGCGGTCGGAACCCGACTGGGCCGGCAGGTGCAACGCCGGCATGAGCGAGCGCAGCGTGCCGAAGCGGGCGATGACCTCGTCGGTGAGGTCCTTCGGATGGCTCGTGGCGAAGCGCAGCCGCTCGATGCCCGTGGCGTCCACCGCGTCAAGCACGTCTACGAAGCGCGGCTCGCCGTAGAGGTCGCGCCCGTAGGAGTTCACATTCTGGCCGAGCAGCGTGATCTCGCGCACGCCAGCCTCCACGTAGCCGCGCGCCTCCTCGGCGATGTCCTCGAGCGTGCGCGACTTCTCCCGCCCGCGCACGTAGGGCACGATGCAGTACGAGCAGAAGTTGTCGCAGCCCACGGTGATGGGCAGCCATGCGGCCCAGGAGTGCTCGCGCGCCGTCGGCAACGTCGTCGGGAAGTCGGCGGAGGACTCGAGCACCTCCACATGGTGCGCGCCATCGGCGACGGCGGCGGAAAGCAGGCCCGGCAGCGAGCCGAGGTTGTGGGTGCCGAACACCACATCGAGATGGGGAAGCTGCTCGGTGAGCTTCTCGCCGTCACGCTGGCCGATACAGCCTCCCACCGCGACGATGCGCTTGGAAAGCGGCGTGCCCGCGCGCAGCGGCACGTTCTTGAGCGAGGCGACCTGCCCGTAGAGCCGCACGTCAGCAGCCTCGCGCACGCAGCAGGTCATGAAGACGATGATGTCAGCTTCCTCGATGGTCTCGACCATCGAGGCGCCAAGGCCCTCGAGCATGCCCGCGATGCGCTCGGAGTCATGCTTGTTCATCTGGCAGCCGAAGGTGTGGATGCAGAAGGTCATCCGGTCGAAGGTAGGAGTCATGAGGTCCTTTGGGGTCGGAGGTATGGGAAGGCGCGTCGCGAGAGCGGCTCCCCGGCGCGCCGGGCGCCTGCTAGCGCGCCTCTCCCCCATCAGCGGTGCCGCGCAGGTAGCGGGGCTCCACGGCGAAGCGGATGGCCGTGCGGTACTCGCCGTCGATGACGATGTCGGCGAAGGACGGCACGCACATGATCTCGATGCCGATGGGCGAGAGGAATCCGCGGGAGATGGCGATGGCCTTGACCGCCTGGTTGACGGCGCCGGCGCCGACGGCCTGGATCTCGACGGCCACGCCGTCCTTGATCATGCCGGCGATGGCACCTGCCACCGAGGCGGGGGAAGACTTCGAGGAAACTTTCAGGCAGCCGATCTCCGGCTTGGGGTCTGTCGTTGACACGTGTTGTCCTTGTCGTGCGCTTCGTTTGGTGATCGTTCAGTGCTGCGTTTCGCGGTGCGATGCCCTGAGGGGCAACCGTTAGGCTGTCGGTCATTTTACCGATAAACCCCAGGCAGCGCAACCGACAACGCGCCTGATCAACAAGCTAGCGGAGCTTCTCCACGGGGATGGTGATGCGAATGGCGTCGCCGCCCGCGCGCACCTCCGGCTCAACCGAGGGATCGAGGTAGTAGCGCTCGGCGATGTCGGCGAACAGGCGGCTCACCGACGCCTTGAGCGCGTCCACGTCGTCGGACGCGAGCACCAGGCCGCGCCCGTCACCCGAAGGCGCCTGCGCGCGACGGGCCTTGCGAGCGGCCGGACGCGCGAAGCTCTCCGCCTGGAGGCGGTCCATGAGCGAGGGCACCGGCCCTATCTGCCCGTCAATGATGCGCCGCGCGCTCCGCTCGGAGAGCGTGAGGCCCATCTCGTCGGCAAGCGCCGCGAGCGCAGCAGGGTCAGCCGCCGCCGCGAGGCGCTTCACCGCCGGCAGCGTCGCGGCGTCCTCGCAGAAGGCACGGGCAGCCGCCGAGGTGGTGGCCATGCCGAAGGCGTAGAGGGTGGCCGCCACCTCGGTGAACGAGCCGCAGTAGACGCTGCAGTCGCGCCGGTGCTCAAGGGCGAACTCGGCGGCGGTGCGCAGGATGTTCTTCGGCCCGCGCATGGCATGGGCGCCGCCCTCCTGCACCTCGAAGCTGGGGAACGTCGACTGGTCCGTCTTCTCGCCCAGGCGGTCGAGGTCGGTGGTGACGGCAAGCGCCGAGCCCAGCCCTGGGGCCGATGAGGCCACGCGCGCTTCCTCGGCGTTCACCGCGATGGAGTAGAGCGCCATGCCGCGCCCGTGCATCCCCCACTTGTCCATGCGCGCCGTATCGAGCTTGGAGGTGACGCGCGGCTCGAAGATGCGACCGTGCATGGCCGCGGGGATGCCGGCGCCGTCGTCGACGATGACGAGCGAGCGGGCCGTGTCGTCGCGCTGGACGGCGAGGAAGATGTTGCGCGCCCCGGCATCGCGGGCGTTGCGCAGCATCTCGATGACGATGTCCTCCGTGCAGCGGATGTCCTGGGCTGCCTGGCGACGCTCCGCCTCGGAGCTCCTAAGACGGACGAAGCCATCCCCGAGGTCGTCTTCGACCCGGAGATGGCTCTCGCCGCACACGGACTCCACGAAGGAGCCGAGCGATTCCTCTGCCATGGGCTACTTGGCGTAGTCGACGGCGCGGCTCTCGCGGATGACCACGACCTTCACCTGGCCGGGATACTGCATCTCGCTCTCGATCTGATGGGCGATGTCGTGGGCCAGCACCACGGACTGGGCCTCGTCGACCACCTCCGGCTTCACCATGACGCGAACCTCGCGGCCGGCCTGGATGGCGTAGGTGCGCTCGACGCCGTCATGGGCGTTGGCGATCTCCTCGAGCTTCTCGAGGCGCTTGATGTAGGCGTCGAGCGTCTCCTTGCGGGCGCCGGGGCGCGCCGCGGAGACGGCGTCAGCCGCCTGCACGAGCACGTCGATGACGGTGTTGGGGTCAACATCGCCGTGGTGCGCCTCGATGGCATGCACGATCTCCGCGCGCTCGCCGAAGCGACGCGCCAGATCAGCGCCGATGACCGCGTGGCTGCCCTCCATGTCGTGGTCGATGGCCTTGCCCAGGTCGTGGAGCAGGCCCGCACGCTTGGCGGGGATGGGATCGAGCCCCAGCTCCGAGGCCATGACGCCGGAAAGGTAGGCCACCTCCAGCGAGTGGTTGAGCACGTTCTGCCCGTAGGAGGTGCGGTAGCGCAGGCGCCCGAGGGTACGCACGATCTCCGGATGCAGGTCGTGGATGCCGGTGTCGAAGGCGGCCTGCTCGCCAGCCTCCTGCACGCGCTGGTTCACAAGCGCGACGGCCTTGCCGTACATCTCCTCGATGCGCGCCGGGTGAATGCGGCCGTCAGCCACGAGGTTCTCCATGGTGACGCGGCCGATCTCGCGGCGAACCGGGTCGAAGCACGAGATGGTGACGCACTCCGGCGTGTCGTCGATGATGAGGTTGGTGCCGGTCAGCTGCTCGAACGAGCGGATGTTGCGGCCCTCGCGGCCGATGATGCGGCCCTTGAGGTCATCCGAGGGGATGTGGATGGCCGACACGGTGTTCTCGGCCGAGTGGTCTGCGGCCACGCGCTGGATGGCGAGGCTCAGGATCATGCGGGCCTTCTTGTCGGCCTCGGCCTTGGTGCGGGCCTCGGCGTCGCGGATGATGGCGGCCGACTCATGGGTCACCTCATCGCGGATGGTGTCGAGCAGCTCCTCCTTGGCCTCCTCGGGCGACATGCCCGCGACTCGCTCGAGACGGCGGCCCATCTCGACCTCAGCCTCGTCCAGGTCGCGCTCGCGGCGCTCGATCTGCCCCTGGAGAGACGAGATCTGGTGCTCGCGCGCGTCGAGGGTCTCGCTACGACGGTCGAGCGACTCCTCGCGCTGGGAGATGCGGTTCTCGGCGCTGCGCACCTCGCGCATGCGCTCCTTGTTCTCGTTCTCGACTTCCTGCTTGTACTTGAGGGCCTGGTCCTTGGCCTCGATGACGGCCTCGCGTCGCATCGTCTCGGCTTGCTGCTTGGCGTTCTCGACCACCGTGGCCGCCTCTTCGGCGGCCCGCTTGGTAGCGGAGTTGGCAAGGAAGCGCGTGGCGACGAAACCGAGGGCGATGCCGGCGACGGCACCGATGACCAGCCAGATGATCTCAGGCATTGGTTCCCCTTTCGTCTGCGGGTTGGTTTCGGTCAGGTTGGTTTGCACAGTAAAAATGCCCGCTTCGGGCGGGCATGAGCAATGGACGCGGAGGGTAGGCGCGGTATAGGGTTGTCTCTATAGTCAAATACCCTGCGGGTACACATCGCTCATAGCTACCACAGAGTATAGCGTATTATCCCGGAGCCCCGACCAAAGACCGAAAAACAGCATGGGAAAGAGGCGGCTTGCACCGTCCAGGACCGCTAAGGCGCCGCGAGGGGCTCTCCCGCGCAAGGGCGCGCCCCTCGCGGCGCTGCGAGGCGAGGGGTGAGCGAGGGGGCTAGCAGCTGGACTCCGCCCAGCGGCGGGCGGCCGTGGCGGCGGTCGATGAGCCGAATCCCTGCTGGACGAGCTTGCGGTAGGCGGCCTCGCGCTTGTTCTTGGCCCGAGGCGGGCGTCGGTCGAGCAGGGCCAGGGCGCGCTCCACGTCGGCTTCCTCGCCGGCGGCGCGGTACTCCCCCAGCGCCTCGAGCTCGTCCGGGTCGATGCCGAGCTCCTCGATCTCGGCGAGCACGCCCTCCACCCCCTTGCCGGCGGCCACGCGCATGCGGATGAGCGCCTCGGCGTAGCGGCGGTCGTCCACCGCGTGGACGCGAACGGCGCGCGCGATGGCCTCCTCCGCCGCCTCCTCCGCGTAGCCGTCCCGCGCCAGGCGCCCCCGCAGGCGCGCGGTCGACTGCTCCCGCGTGGCGGCGAGCCGCAGGATCTTCTGGAACGCGCGCTCCGCCGTCAGCTCCGGCTCACCCGCAGGCCCCGCCTCGCGTCGGGGCTCGCCGTCATCAGCGAGCCCGCCTTGCCGCCGGGCATCCCGCGCCCCAGCGCTGCTG
>CANSQW010000006.1 GCA_947649215.1 uncultured bacterium
GTGGCGCCGACCGGGCACACCTTCACGCAAGCCGGGTTCTCGCAGTGCTGGCAGCTCACAGGCGTGAAGTCGATAACGCCCTGCGGCCACTCCGCCGAGGCGCTGTCCATCGCGCTGCCGCTTGAGGTGAGTACACGGTTCCACCACAGGTCTTGCGGGAGGTTGTTCGCCATCTTGCACGCCATCGAGCAGGTATGGCAGCCGATGCAGCGATTAAGGTCTATCGCCATTCCGTAGCGAGTCATGGATTAAGCCTCCTCGTATTTCTCAACTTCGCAGAGACAGTCGAAGTAGTTGTCATTGCAATCAAAGGCATCAGTCACCCGGGAGGTCAGATCCTGATAGTGCCCAGCGACGAACTGATCGGCCTGCCAGCCATGAGGCAGGTTCACCATGCCGGGACGCATGGCATTGTCCACGCGCAGCTTCGCCACTACGTAGCCGCGGTCGTTGAACGCGCGCACCAGGCTCCCCTCCTCGAGGCCGCGCGCCCTGGCATCCTCTTCGTTCATATGCAGCTGGGGACCCTCCTGCAACTCAAGGATCCAAGGGTTGTAGCCCGTAGTGGTATGGGTGCGATAGCGCGTGTGGGCAGTCAGGTAGATAAGCGGATACTTGTCAGCCAGCGGGTTCTTCGCGAACCCAGCCACTGACTCCGGCCACGCCTCTGCCGGCGGCGCGAAGAAGGGAAGCCTCTCCTTCTCCACGTCAATGGGTTCACCGAAGTCGTGCAGCTGACGGGGATCCTCCAGGTAGAACGAAAAACGGTTGTCCTGCGTCGGGAAGTAGCGGTCGTAGTAGCCGTCGGGCAGCACGCGCACCGTCTTTTTCTCGCGCAACAGGTCGAGCGTAATGGGATTCCCCTCAAGGTCAGTGGGCTTTCCCCCGGTAATGCCGTTCATGGACGTGGCGAACAACTCCGCCATCACATCATCGGACGTCTTCGTGTAGAGCTTCTCCATGCCAAACTTTATAGCCAGCTCCTTGCTGATGTCGAAGTCGCTCTTGTGCTCGAAGGACGGCTCCACGCACTTCTCGCCATAGGGCGGATAAGGCGTGAACATGGCCACGGAGATGTCCTCCTCCTCGAGCCACTGCGCCGCCGGCAGCACAAGGTCGGAGTACTGCGCGGTCTCGGTCATGACAGGATCCACGGTTATGGTGAAGTCCACCTTATCCCACGCCTTCAGCATCGCCTGCCGATCAGGGGTGTTGGAAAGCGGATTGGCCGAGATCACGATGATGCTCTTTATGGGCGCCGGCTCTCCCTTGTACGTGCCCGTCTCCATGATGTCCGGGAACTTGAGCGCCGCATACACGGGGCCGGGCTTCGACCCCGGCGGAACCATGTACTGGTCATAGGACACGGGGATGAAGGGCATCGCCGACGTGACGCCGCAATACGCCATCCCAGCGCCGGGCTTCAGAAAGTTTCCGGTCAGAGCCGCGCAGGTCGCTGCCGCGTGGTAAATGGAATGCGAATAGAGCGTATGACCCAAGCCGTTCGACACGGAGAAGATCGTGGGCCCCTCCGTCATCGCACGCGCAAGGTCGATGATGTCCTGCTCTGCTATGTCGCAAAGCTCGGCCGTACGCTCGAGCGTCCACTCGGACACCCGGTCGTAGAGCAGGCTGAGCGCTGTCGTGCATTCCAAGGACTGCCCGTTCACGTCAACCGTGAAGGTTCCCGTAAAGGCCGGGTCGAGGGCCTCCTCCAAGTGCACAGCCCTGCCGGCAGCATTGTCCCAGACGTAGGCCGGATCGGTCGTAAAGGCAATGCCGGTCGCGCGGTTCGACCGACCGTTGGGAACCGCCGGGATGCCGAAGTCGCTGTCGCGGAGGAACCTCCCATCGGCCGCCTTCACCAGATAGGGCGTCGTGGTGCTCCGCAGCTGGAACTCCCAATCGACCAGGTTCTCGTCGATGAGGTACTTTGCCACGGCCATGCCCAGGGCGGCATCGGTAGACGGCCTCACGCGCAGCTGGCGATCCGACTTGGCGCTTGTCGGGGTGATACGCGGATCGATGAGCGTGATGGCGGCACCACGGTCGCGGGCCTCCTGCATATAGCGGAACTCGTGCGGGCTCGTCTCGGCCGGATTCACGCCCCAGAGAATGATGTTGGCGGAGTTCTCGGCAATGGAAGGACCATCGCATCCGAAGTTGTGAGAGCCGCCGAACAGCTGGTCAAGCGAGTACATCTGCGCCTGATCAGCGCCGGGAAGAAAGCTGCTTAACCCGAGAATGGTGCACAGCTTCGGCCACGAGCCGTACGAGCCGTTGATGGTCACCGTTGATCCGTAGACCGACCAGCGGACGATGGAGCTCGGCCCGCACTCAGCCATATAGCCGCCCCACCTCTTCACGATCTCGTCCAGGGCCTCATCCCAGCTCACGCGCTCCCATTCGCCGCCGCCGCGAGGGGTTCCCTCCACACGGCGAAGCGGGTACTTCACTCGACGCTCGTTGTAGAGGGTCTCCATCATGGACATGCCGCGGAGGCAGCCCTTGCTGCGGCCCTTCTGCACCGGGTCGGCGTCAGCATGGATATGCGGAGCCATCGCAACGACTATGCCCTCTCGCACGCGCACGTCCCAATGGCACATATTGGCGCCGCAGTTGCCCCGGCAGTAGTTGATCTTCACCTCCTCGGCGACTTCCTCTGGCGCCGGCTCCGCCTGCGCAAGGGCACGCAGCCCGACGGATCCCGCCGATACCGCACCGACAGTCGCAGCCGCTCCTGCGAGAAAGCCCCTCCGAGAGAGAGCCGCAGGCTTACCAGGTGAATGGATCATCCTCTCCTCCTTCTCCCCTAAAGCCGGCCGCGTTCCGCGCGGTCGGCTATTCCCATGAAGGAATTGTGGAGAGGGTGATCACAAACTACAACGCCCCCGCCTATGACGATTGGAGGCCTTTCCCCAAAGAATGCCCGCCGATGGCCAAAGCGCGTTTTCCAAAGCTATTACATAACTGAATAACCGCAGGTCAGACCTGGTCACTCTCCAGAAAGCCAAGATAGAGCCGCAACGCAGGAGAAACACGCTCGGGAAGGTAGGCGATATACGTCTCAGCCAGGGCATCGGGCTCGTCGAGAAGCCGGAAGCAATGATGGGGAGCGCTGAGGAACGGAAGGGAGATGAGGGTTTCGTCCATGATGATCAGCTCGTCAGACTCATAGGCCGTCAGAAAGCTCGCCCCCGGCTGGCTTACGACGCTCGTATCGAACGAAACCCCGTGGTCGCGAAGCAGCTGGATAACCCCCGCCGCCCACAGCTCGACGTTAATGCCCATCGGGAACTTTCCGCCGTTCAGATCCTCCCAATGGATGACCTCGAGATTCGCAAGCGGATGAGAGCAATCCATCCACACTCCCAGCCGATTGGGGAAGGCGGGTCTAATCCTCTGAAACGCGACGCCTCGCTCAAGATCGAGGCGCTGCGGCGCCACGCATACCATGACCGCATCCAAATTGCCCTGCGCAAGCTCGTCAAAGGCCGACCCCGTTGTCGTAGACACCTGCGAGAAGAATACGTTGCGATGGTGGCTCAGGAACTCGTTGACGGACTTCGAGAACGTGCAGCCCGAGCAGTTCGCATCGCTGCTGGAGGCGATGGTCAGCGGCATCTCCATGGTCGCTGCGGTACGCGCCTGAGAAAGCACCTGGTCATAAGCGTCTATCACCGCTGAAATGCCCTCGAGAAAAACGCGCCCGCTCTGCGTCAGGCGCAAGGGGCTTCCCCTCTCTACGAGCACCGCGCCCACCTCTGCCTCAATGGCGGCGATATGATTGCTCAACGTGGGCTGAGAGATATGCAAAGCCCTGGCAGCACGCGAGAAGTTCATGAAACGCGAGAATACGACAAATTCCCTCATATGGCTTACGTCCATAGCCGCGCTCCCCCATCCCCTCCGTTTTCACCTCGAGCTCCCACCTTAAATGCAACGCATCATAGCAAACAGCGGCTCGTGCCCTCAACGGGATGGCGCTTGCCTCGAACATCATACGGAAGAGGGAGCCGCGGGCCGCCACGCCCATCTTGCACCAGGGGGACGCGGAGGGTGATGCGCTGCCGCAGGCGCGGCCGGGGCCCGTCGAACGGCGCGGCAGGGCCCGAACGTCGCACCCGCAAGCCATCCCGGCTCACGACGAGGCGGGCATTGGGGGAAATGGGGCACGCGCCAAGGGCGCTCGTGCAGCCTTCCCGCGCAAACTGGCCAAAAAAGACGACTTGACGACGGCGCTCCCAGCGCGCCTGCCCGGCGGGTGGGCAAAACCCCAGGTCGCGGTTGGCCGGGGGCGCCCCACGCGGCACCCGGGGGCCTCCCGGGCGCGGGAATCCCCCGATTTCTGTCGTCAAGTCGTCTTTTTTGGCCACTTTGCGGCCGCGGAGCGCACGCACCACCCTCGAACCTAGGAGCGGGCAGCCGCGCAACCGAGGGGGTCGTGGTAGACCACAGCCGAGTCCGGACGCGCCTGGCACACGAGAGTAAGACCGAACTCGCGAGCCAGCCGGACGGTCTCATCGGTGGGAACCGCCTTAGTGGCCAGCAGCGGAATGCCGGCGCGAATGGCCTTCATCACCATGTCCACCGGCAAGCGACCGCTCGAGAACACGAGGGCCTGCCGCAGGTCGATCTCCTGTCGCAAAGCCGCACCCACCGCTTTGTCAAAGGCGTTGTGGCGTCCGAGATCCTCCCGGCAGACCAGAAGATCGCCACCCACCATAAGGTAGCAGCTGTGGGTGCCGGTGGTGGCCCGGTGCAGGGGGGAATCATCTGCGAACACCCGAGCCGCGCCGAACACCCAGGACGGATCCCACGCGATGGGCTCCACCGGCTGCGGCCGGGCGTCGCTAGTGAAGTAGCGGTTATAGGCGCGATTGCCCGTGCAGCACGAGGGCACCGTCTCCACGCCGCGTCGCGAGAAATCGCCGCGGCAGCAGCCGAGGATCACCGATGCGCGAGTGCCTTGGTCGCACAGGTACACCTCATCCACCTCATCGATGCCGGCGATGATGCCCTCGGTGAACAGCCGCCCGATGACTAGGTCGGTTAGGTGCTCGGGGGTGCAGACGAGGCGAAGGGTGGGTACCGTATTGACCGACACGTCAAGGGCATGCTCCACCAGAACGACCCTCTCTGCCGCCGTCGCGCGGCCGTCAGGGCGCAGCAGCACGGCCGAGTCCTCCGCTACCACCTCGCCCTCGCGGTGGCGATCGATCACCCTCATGGCTTCGCTCCTCCTCTGCCGCCCATGACCGGCGACACGTCAATCTTCGCAGCAACCGGCCCGCCGGCGCCCGCAGCAGCCGCCGGCGCCGCGTCCCATCCGTCGCGCTAGTCGCGCTTGCGGTAGGCGAACCAGTAGGCCATGCCCACCACCAGGCCGCCGACGATATTGCCGAGCGTCGCCAGCACCAGGTTGTAGGCGATGCCGCTCAAGGTGATGGCCCCAGCGGCCCCCACGCCACCCAGGGTGTTGAGCACCAGCCCCATGGGCAGGAAGAACATATTCGCCACGCAGTGCTCGAAACCGCAGGCCACGAAGGCGGAAATGGGCAGCAGCAGCCCGATGACCTTGTCGGCCACCGACTTGCCGCCAAAGCCAATCCACACAGCCAGGCACACGAGCACGTTGCACAGGATGGCCTTGAAGAACAGCGCGACCGGATCGAGCGCCACCTTCCCCGCCGCCACCGACACGAAGGTCTCGCCCACGGCACCGCCGTTCATCCCCTGGAGATTGCTCAGGTAGATGACGGCCATAGCCAGCAGCGAGCCGACCAGATTGCCCACCCACACAACACCCCAGTTGCGAAAGACGCCCGACCACGGGATGCGGCCAGAGGCCTTGGCGCACAGCATGAGCACGTTGCCCGTGAACAGCTCGGCGCCACAGCAGAGCACCAGGGTGAGGCCGAGGCAAAAGCAGACGCCTCCCACCAGGCGCTGGACGGCAAAGGGAATGGTGGGATCGCCCAGGAAGGTGCAGAAGAGCATGCCGCCGAAGCCGATGAAGGCGCCGGCCAGCATAGCTGCCACGAAGCAACGCGCCGGAGGCATCGATGCCTTGGTGACGCCGACGGCCTCGGCCTTGGCCTCAATGGCTGCCGGGGCCAGGGCCTCCGGGCTCACGGTGATCAGATCCTCTTTCTCGATTGGCATTGGTTATCTCTCCTCTCCATTTGATTACAGGCTCATCAGGGGATAGCAGCCGAAGTCTGCTCCGGCGGCTATGACGGCATGGAGCTCATCGACAGCGGCTAGCACCGGCTCGCTCACCGGGTCGAAGAACGCGGTGCCCGCCGGCTGGATGCCGAGGAACGTCACCTCGTCGCTCATCTCCTCCAGCTGCCCCAGAAGGTAGGTGATGGGCAGCGTGTGGGTGGTGATGAGCGACTGGACGGCAACGTCTTGGGCGCTGAGGCGACGGACGGCACCGGGCTCGAGGCCCATGGCCGCCGCATCTACCAGAAGCAGGCGCCGAGGCGCCAGGCGACGCAGATAGCCCAGGTCGTTCTCGGGGGTCTGGCCCCCGTCCACCGCTATCCAGCCATCCACCGGCTCCTCCTCAAGCCGGCGGGCCAGCAGCGGGCCGGCAGCGTCATCGCCCCGCAAAACGCTGCCCACGCAGAACGCGACGCAACGGCCACGACCCCCCTCCTCGGCAGCCGCCAGGATGGCCGCGGCGCTCGAGCTCGGTGGCGAGGGCTCCCACCCCGGGGCGCTCACGAGACCCTCCGACCCATGGCGTAGACTTGGGGCTCGCACTGCACCTCGTCGAGCAGGCGCAGGAACTCATCGAGCCACGCTGGCGCATCGAGCGCCGTCACCGCGCGCGTCGACCCCTCGGCGCCCCCAGCGCCCACCGCGGCCTCGACCCCCGCGCCGCCCGCAGTCGCGAGCGCCGCGAGCACGGCCGGCTTCAACAAGCCCACGTGCTCCTTCTTCAGCTCAATCTCGCCGAATCGCTTGATGCCTGCCAACTTATCGCGGGCCTCTCCGGGCTCTAAAGCCTCGAGAACGGCGTCGAACACCTCACACGAGGAGGCCAGCCGCGGCTCCAAGCAGTCGATGACGCCCGTGTGGTGCCCGATGGCCAGGGTGTAGTACAGCACCGAGCGCGCCTCCTCGGGAATAGAGCGCTCATCATCGACGAACTTACGCCCCAGCCGGTAGAACACCACGTCTCGGGCCGTTCGCCTGTCAGTGGCGTGGGCCGCCGTCGGACGGACGGCCGCCGAGGCGCTCATGGCAGCGTCCCCGCTCTCCCCCGCCGTCATTCCTGCACGACCTTACTGAGAAGCAGGGCCTTCAGATCCATGTAAACCGCCTTCTTGCGCAGGTCGGCCTCGCCCTCGATCAGCCGGTCGGCCGCCGCCAGGGCGTCGGAGCGATCCTTCATGAGGGCCATCATGAACTCGTCCACGATCTGCTTGCCGTAGTAGTAGCCGCTCATGAGCCGCGCCTCGCGCTCGAAGGCGGTGCGCACCTTGTAGGGTATGAGCGGGAAGGCTACCGGCGCCTGCTCGCCTGCGGGCGCTACGTGATGGCTCGCGTGAAGCTTCTGGTCGAGCAGACCCAGGGTCACGGCGAAGCCGTAGATGGTAGCCGGCGGCGACGGCGGGCAGCCGGGCACGTACACGTCCACCGGCAGAATGGGGTCGGTACCGCCCCACACGCAGTAGTTGTCATGGAAGATGCCGCCGGTGCACCCACAGGCCCCGTACGACATGACGATCTTCGGATCAGGAGCGGCATGGTAGGCCCGCAGCGCCGGCTCGCGCATCGCGCGGGTCATGGCCCCGGTGTAGAGCAGCACATCAGCGTGGCGAGGCGACGGCACTACCTTGATGCCGAAGCGCTCAGCGTCGAACACTGCGGTGATAGTGGAGAAAATCTCGATCTCGCAGCCGTTGCAGCCGCCGCAGTCCACGCGGTAGACGTAGACCGAGCGCTTGATGGACTCGAGGAGCCTCTTCTTGGCCTCGGCCACCGAGGCGTCCAGCTGGACGGGGTCGGGCTGCCACTGCAGCCGAGCCGGGAAGTCGTTCTCGATCATCGGGCTCCTCCTTCCTCCGAGGCCACGCGGGCCTGGCGCTGAAACGCGAGGGCGTCGTCGCGTCGGCGGCAGGCCAGGCACAGCGACACCGCATCGGCGTCGGCTGCGGCCGGGCCGCCCACCGACTCGAGCACCCGCCGCGCATAGTCGACCTCCTTGGCCGCGGCGTAGGGCTTCCCGCAGCAGCTGCAGCGGGCTACCGGGTAGGCGCAGGACTCGCGCAGATCGGCCTTGTCACGCACGGCCAGCTCGAACTCGGTGGTCAGCACGATGGCGTAGAGGGGGCACACCTCCTGGCAGCGACCGCAGAAGATGCAGCGGCCGTAGCTGATGTCCCAGGTGATGTACTCCTGCTCGTCATCGAGGTCCATGGTGATGGCGTTGGCCGGACACGCGATGGCGCAGGCGCCGCAGGCGATGCACAGCCGCTCCTTGTGCTCGGGCTTGCCGCGGAACCCCGCCGGCATCTCAAGCGGCTGGAAGGGGTAGCCGATGGTGGCGTCCCCTGCCTTCCGTATCTCCTTGAACAGCTCGAACATGGCCTAGGCCCCCTTTCCCGCCAGCGGGGAGTGGGTGCGGCGCCAGCAGTACGACTCAAGCTGCTGCTTGGTGAGCACCGTCTCCGTCTTCTTCTTCACGTCCACCACGGTCACGCGGTCGGTGCACGAGTAGCACGGGTCCATCGACCCCACGATGATGGCGGCATCGGCCACGGTGTTCCCGCGGAACATGTAGCGCAGGATGGGCCAGTTGGAGTAGGTGGCCGCCTTGGCCCGCCAGCGGTAGCACTTCTGGTTGTCGCCCACCTGGGCCCAGTGCATGTCCTCGCCGCGCGGGGCCTCCGTGTAGCCGAGGGCGTACTTGTGCGGCGTGTAGCGCCAGCCCGTGGCCTGGATGGGACCGCCGGGGGCACCGTCGAGCAGCTGCTCGATCATGGTGAGCGAGTCCATGAACTCCTCCACGCGCACGAGGGTGCGGCTCTGCACGTCACAGCCGTCGTGGCTGCGGGCCTTGAGGCCCGTGAGGTACCGGTAGCCGTCGAAGGGGTGGTCGAAGCGCACGTCACGGGCAAAGCCGCTACCGCGCACGCACGGCCCCACGGGGCTGTAGTCGCGGGCGATAGCCGGATCAAGCCGTCCAACGCCGGCCGTGCGCGACTCGAAGTTCGCCGTGGACATGAGCATGTCCACGAGCGCCTCCACATCCGAGCGGAGCTCCCGCACAAAAGCGATGGTGGCGAGCTTCTGCTCATCGAGGATGTCACGACGCACGCCGCCGATGAGGTTGAGCCCGTAGGTCTTGCGGGCGCCGGTCAGCAGCACCGCTAGGTCCATGGCCTTCTCGCGCACGCGGAAGAAGTGCTGGAAGCCGGTGTCGAAGCCGCAGTAGTGGCACACGAGCCCGAGGTTGAGCAGGTGGGAGTGAAGGCGCTCCACCTCCAGCAGGATGGTGCGGATGTACTGGGCGCGCACGGGCACCTCGATGCCCTGGGCGTTCTCCACCGCCTCGGCATAGGCCACCGAGTGAGCGTTGCCGCAGATGCCGCAGATGCGATCGGCCAGGAAGGTGACCGCATCGTAGTTCAGGCGGCTCTCGGCCACCTTCTCCATGCCCCGGTGCACGTAGAACAGCCGGTAGTCGGCATCGACGATCTCCTCGCCCTCAACGAATAGGCGGAAATGCCCTGGCTCGTCGGAGGTAATGTGGAGCGGACCCATGGGGACCCCCGTGACCTCCTCGGCCTGCCCCTCATAGAGAAACTCGTAGTTCTCCACGTCAGTGACGGGCTCCGGGCGTCGCCGGTAGTCCATGGAATCCTTGCGCAGGGGGAACAACCCGCTCGGCCAGTCGTCAGGCAGAACGAGGCGCCGCTCGTCAGGCAGGCCCTGGGCCCGCAGGCCGAACAAGTCGTAGGCCTCACGCTCGCTCCACACGCAGGCGGGCACGCGCGGGGTAACCGAGGGGTATTCCATGGAGTGGGGGTCTATCTCGGTGCGGACGGTGACGAAGCCCGGATCGGCCTCTTCCATCGACAGCAGGTAGTACAGGGCATAGCGGCCGTTGAGGGGGCGCTCGTCATTGGCAACCATATTGGGCAGCCAGCCGCCGCGACCATAGTAGAGAAACTCCACCACATCGGGCAGCATGTCCTTGGGAACCGTGATGGTCACCTGGTCGGACGCCTGCCACGCGGCATCCAGCACGGCACCGGGGAAGGCGTCCCTCACCGCCTGCACATGGGTCTCGCCCGAGCGCAGGGCCGCGTTCTTCTTAGTCATCACAGAAGCACCTCCTCGGGCTTCGCGGGATCATCGGCCAGCGCTGCGAGGGCGTCGTCAAACAGGCTGGCGCCTTCGCAGGCAGACTCGCAGTTCATCACGATGGCGGTAGCGTCCTCGATGCTGCTCGCCAGCGGGCCAGGCAGCGCCACGCCGAGCATGACCACGAGCGCCAGCAGCACCGCTTCGGGCACGAGCGCAAGCACGCCCACATCTCCGCGGGAGACGCCCTCGGGAACCCGGCCCAGGCACGAGCCGGCTATCATGCGCACGAGCGCCATGATGACCACGACGAGCGCCGCCAGCACGAGCACCACGGCCCACCAGCAGTCCGCCGCCACGCCGGCCAGGATCATGGCCATCTCGCTCACGAACAGGGCGAAGGGCGGAAACCCCGCCAACGCCAGGCAGCCAGCCACGAACAGCACGCCCGTGACCGGAGCCGCCTTGAGCAGGCCGCCGATGCGTCCCAGGTCACGCGTGTGGTACTTCATCATGACATTGCCGGCCAGGCAGAACATAAGCGCCTTGGTGAGGCCGTGGGCCACGCAATGCACAAGCGCGGCGATGATGCCGAGCGGGCCGCCAAGGCCCAGGCACACCGCGATGAGCCCGACGTTCTCGCACGAGCTGTAGGCCAGCTTGCGCTTGAGGTCGCCCTGACGGTACACCTCGAAGGCGGCGTAGGCCACCGACAGCACGCCGAGGATCATCATCACCATCTGGGGAAAGTCCGGCCCCACATTGGCTGCCGTCAGGATATAGAAGCGCAGCACAATGAGGATGGCGCACTTGAGCAGCACGCCCGAAAGCAGCGCCGAGACGGGGCTCGGGGCTTCGGAGTGAGCGTCGGGCAACCAGGTGTGCATGGGGAACAGGCCCGCCTTGGTGCCAAAGCCGATGGCCGCGAACACGAAGGCGATCATCATGAGCGAAGGATCGAGCAGGGACGCGTTGGGCAGGATGGCCGTCCAGAACACGGCCTGATGAGCATCGGCCATGACGTCGGCGGCGTTGGCGTAGACGAGCAACGTGCCGAACAGACCGAAGGCCACGCCCGCTGTACACACGATGACGTACTTCCAAGCCGCCTCCAGGGCCAGCTTGGTGCGATAGACCCCCACGAGGAACACCGTGGAGAGGGTGGTAGCCTCCACCGACACCCACATCATGATGATGTTGTTCGACGTAACAGCCAAGATCATCGAAAACACGAAGAGGCTGAAGAAGGCGTAGTACTGCTTCACCTGAGAGGGCCCGAGCCTGCCGTCGGCCACGTCGTGGGCCACGTAGGGCAGCGAGTAGACGCCGGTGCACGGAGCGATAACGGCGATGAGCCCGAGGAACAGGGCCGACAGGCCGTCGAGGTGAAACCATCCCCCCAAGGCGAACACGTCCGCCCCGAAAAAGACCGACGCCACCAGGGCAAGGCCCGCCACGGCGACCCCGGCCAGGGAGACCAGGTGGATGGCCGCGTAGATGCCCTGCGGAACGCTGCGGGACGGCAGCACCGCGATGAGAAGCGCCGCCGCCAGGGGGCATCCCAGCATGATGATGAGCAATGTTGAGTAGTCCATGGCTTATCCCTTCAGCTCGCAGAGGTCATCGGCGTCAAGGGTGTGGGCGTAGCGCGCCATGCGAACCACGAGCACCGCCAGGATGATCACCGCGAAGATGGCGTCGGTGGCCACCCCGATCTCCACCAGCTCGGGAGCCTCAGGCGCCAGAAGCGCCAGGGAGACGTGCGAGCCGTTCTCCATCAGGCAGTACCCGAAGATCTGCTTGAAGATGGAGCGCTGGGTGACGATGCAGGTGAGCCCGATGAAGAAATGCGCCAGCGACACGGCCAAGGTGGGCTTGACCTCAGCAGCCGTGGGCAGGTCGATGCCCGACACGGCCACGAAGCAGACGAACACCTCCACAGCCACCAGCGCCACCGACTTCATGGGGTTGAGCTTGGGCGGCAGGTCGGCCTGGGCGTCGTCGCCGATCTTCTTGAGGGCATACAGGAGGATGGCGGGCACGAGCACCACCTTAGTCGCGAAGGCCGTGGCCGACCAGGTGAACAGCTCCCCCGACCCCGTGACAAAACCAAGGGACGCGAGCACGCCCACGAGCACGAGGGACTGAAGGGAGTAGAGCCAGGCCGCGGTGCGCCCCGCGCGGGCGAGCACCACCATCATCGACGTGATGATGAGGCAGGCCCCGAGGACGTTGACGAGCGGGTAACCGAACATGACATCACCACCTTAGATTCCGATGACGAGGAACACGAGAGACAGCGACGCTATCCCCACGACGAACCAGGTGTAGCGGCCGAGCAGCTTGTAGCGCACGCGCATGACCGAGTTCTCGATGACCGCCGCCACCAACAGCACGGCAGCCAGCTTGACCAGGTAGGTCACCAGGCCCAGCAGAAGATCGGCCGGAGCGAGCGAGGCAGCGGCGCCGAAGGGCAGGAAGATGGCCACGAACAGGCTGGCCACCACGAGCTGCTTTACGGACACGCCCAGCTTCAGCATGGCCAGAGACGGCCCCGAGTAGGCCGCCAGCGGCCCTTCCTGGATCTCCTGCTCGGCCTCGGCCAGGTCGAAGGGCAGCTTGCCCATCTCGATGTAGCAGGCCATGGCGCACGCCACGCCAGCCACCACCACGGCCACCGCCGGGTATGCGCTCAGGGCTCCCACGGCTTCCGCCATGACGCCCACATTAGTCGAGCCCACCGCCAGCGCCATCACGAACAGCACGAGCATGAGAGAGGGCTCCACCAGCACGCCGACGAGCAGCTCGCGAATGCCGCCGATGGAGGGGTAGGCGGCGCCGGAGTCGATGGACGCCAGGCTGAACAGGAAGCGCGGCAGCGCCATGAGGTAGAGGATGGTGATGATGTCTCCGAGCAGCGGAACGGGGCAGGCCTGCATGATGAGGGGCAGCCCCGCGGCAAGGAGGGCCATAGTGCCCAGGTACACAGCCGGCATGGCGCGAGACACAAGTCCGCTCGGCCCCTCGCGCACCTCGCAGCGGTGCCAGAGCTTAGCCAGGTCGTAGTAGTCTTGCAGGACGCTCGCGCCCGTCCGGGAGTGCATCCGCGCGCGAATCTTGCGGGCGATACCCGACACGAGAGGCGCGAGGGCTACGAGGAGGACGGCCTGGAGCACAGCGATGATGACAGTCATGGCGTCCCCCTATCGAACCAGGATGATGAGCGCGAGGAAGAACACGAGCGCTCCGACGATATAGACGATGTAGGTGCGGAAGTCCCCGCTCTCCAGCCGGCTGAACCAGCGGCCGACCGACGCGACGGCCGAGAGCACCGAGGTCGACAGCGCCGAAGGCGCCTCCTCGGCCGGGGCTATGCCATGGCGCAGATCGCGCTCGTAGCGCGAGGAGCCCTCGGCGCCAGCGCCAGCCGCGGCCGGCGCGGCAGACACGGGGGCATCCTCAGGCGAGCTGAGAGCGCGCTCCAAGAGGCGCGCCACCGCCTGACCCGCGCGGTTGACCGCATGTCGAATGCCGTAGAGCGGCCCCATGAAGGCGCGCACGTTGGCACCCACCGTAGAGGCGAGCACCTCCATCGACAGATCGGGCTCGTAGCCGCACTGCCAAGGCGCCGGGTCCTCCTTGAAGCCGGCGCGGCGGTTGGCCGCGTTGCGCACGAGGGCGCACGCGCCAATGACCACGGCCATGAGCACCGCCAGGATGAGGGGCGACACCACCGATGCGGTGCCGAGGGACACAAGCTCGAGCCCCGCGGTCGCCGGCAGCTCCGGCGCCAGGGTAAGGAACGCGCCAATGGCGTTCACCACCGGGGTCACGGCAACAGCCCCCAGGCCCAGCGCCACGCAGGCAATGGTGAGCAGCACCATGGCGGCGGTCATGGGAGCCGACGACTCATGGGCGTCGGCCGCCGCCTGGGAGCGGGGCGCAGCGAGGAACGTAACACCGAAGGCCTTCACGAAGCAGGTCACCGCCAGCGCGCCGGTGATGGCCAAGGCCACCACGGCGAAGGCGAAGACGATGCGCAGGAACAGGTCGCCCTCCATGGCCGCCCCGATGAGCCCCTGGTAGGTGAACCACTCGGACACGAAGCCGTTGAGCGGCGGAATGGCCGAGATGGCAAGCGAGCCTACCAGGAAGCACGCAGCCGTCCACGGCATGAGCCGCGCCAGGCCGCCGAGCACCTCCATGTTGCGAGTGCCGGTGGCGTGCAGCACGCTGCCAGCGCCAAGGAACAGCAGGCCTTTGAACATAGCGTGGTTGACCAGGTGGTAAAGCCCGGCCAACAGTCCGATGCCCGCCACCCAGGGAAGCCCCGCGGCCCAACCGTAGATGCCGGTGCCCACGCCGAGCAGGATGATGCCGATGTTCTCCACCGAGTGGTAAGCCAGCAGGCTCTTCAGGTCATGCTCGCCCAAGGCGTACACCACGCCAAGCACCGACGACGCCGCGCCGATGACGATGACGAGCACGCCCCAGCCCACCTGGCCGCCCGTGGCGCCCAGCAGGTCGAAGCACACCTTGAGCATGCCGAAGATCCCGATCTTGATCATGCCGCCCGACATGAGGGCCGACACGTTCGACGGTGCCGCGGGATGGGCCTGGGGCAGCCAGGAGTGGAACGGCACCATGCCCGCCTTGGCCCCGAACCCGAAGAAGGCGAGCACGAAGGCGATGGTGGCAGTAGCCGGCGCGAAGGCGCAGGTGCGGTAGTCCATGAACTCAAGCGAGCCGGCAGACACGGCCATGGTGAAGAACGACAGCGCGATCATCAGGAACCCGATGTGGGCCATCACCAGATAAAGGAAGCCGCCGCGTAGTGACTTCTCCGTCTGGTCGATGATGACGAGCACGTAGGATGTGAGCGACATCAGCTCGAAGAACACGAGGAACCAAAACGCATTGTCTACCAGGATGACAAGGTCCATGGAAGCGATGAACAGGTTCATGAAGAACCCGATGACGCCAATGCCCTTGTCATAGTACTCGTCAAAGTAGGACAGGCCGTAGAGCCATGCGGCGAAGGCCAGCACGGCGATGACGGCCACCAGCAGTCCCGCAAGCGGATTCAGCAGGAGCGTGAAGTCGGTGAAGGGCATAGGGCCCGGCAAGCTCACGTACACGGCGGGCCCGAACAGCGCCATGATGCCGCCAGCGGCGCCGGCCACGGCTGCGGCCATGCCACCGACGCAGGCCACCGTCTTCGACGCCGCCCGCGCCTTCCCCAGGATGAGGGAGGCCACGGCGGTCACGCAGGAGAGCCCCAGCGAGAGCACGATAAGTTCAAGCATTTAGGGCCTCCTCAGGTTCGTCGAGCGGTTCATCATGATCTGGTTCGCGGCAGCCGCGGCCCTCATCTTCTCCTTGCGGATGCCGGTGAGGGCGGTGACGTCGCGCACGTAAAGCGCGTTGGTGGGGCAGGCGCGCACGCAGTGCGGGCCGCCCTCGGGGTCGTAGGTGGAGCACAGGTCGCACTTGACGGCGCACGTGTACACGCCGATGCTCCACGCAAGAAGGGGCGAGACGCCCCTCGGCTGGGTAGGCGTGGGAAACGACAAGCCGGCGACGCCGGCCGTGGACGTGCCTGAGGGGTGGATGGCCCCGAAGGGGCACACCACCGCGCAGAGCTTGCAGCCTATGCAGGTCTGCTCGTCCACGACGATGGCCACGTCGGTGCGCGTGATGGCATCAACGGGGCATACGGCGAGGCAGGGCGCCCCCTCGCACTGATGGCAGGTGACCGCAGCGGTCACCTGCGGGGTGAACGTCAGCGCGAGGCGGGGCTCCGCCTGCAGCCCGGCCTTTCGGTGGCCTTCGCTGCAGGCGGCTTGGCACGTTCCGCACCCGATGCACCTATCCGGCTCGATGGCGATGAAGGTGTTCATTGGCAATCCCATCAATGATGTAGTCGGTTGGCGGATACCCCTTACTCGGTGCCCCCGCAGGTAGGCTCGACGTGCTGGGCGGCAGCCGTCTCGGCCAGATCCTCCTTGAGCTGGCTGTAGAGCTCCTGCAGGTGGCGCTCCGCCCACTTCTGGTCGGGCAGGGCCTCTACCTGGCAGGCGGAGAACTTGTCCTCCGGCGTGCGGGAGCGGTCGTCCACGTGATGCAGGGTGAGGTTGTTGCACTTGCCAATCCACCACTGGTAGGTCATGTAGACCGTGCCCGCGTTCACGCGCTCGTCGATTACCGCGCGGCTCATGGTCTCACCGCGACGCGACCAGGCCCGCACGAGCTCGCCGTCACGGATGCCTCGCTCCTTGGCGTCATCGGGGTGGATGCGCAGCTCACCCGGCTCGTCGGCCAGCAGGGCCAGCACCTTGCAGTTGCCCGTCATCGAGCGACAGGAGTAGTGGCCCACCTCGCGCACCGTGCACAGGATGAGCGGGAACTCCTCGTCGGGCATCTCAGTGGGATCGCGGTAGTCGTGGGCCACCAGGTGCGCCTTGCCCTCCGGCGTGGTGAACTTCCCGCCGAGGAACAGATCCGGCGTGCCGGGGTGGTCGAGCGTGGGAATGGGCCACTGGGCGTGCCCCGTACCCGCCATCTTCTCGTAGGTGGCGCCGTAGGCAGCCGGCCACAGGGCGCGGCACTCCTCGTCCCAGATCTGCTGGGCGTTCTCCCAGTGCATGTCGTAGCCCATGCGCTCAGCGAGCTCGCTGAATATCTGCCAGTCGTGCTTGCACTCGCCCTTCGGCGGCACCGCCTGGCTGAAGTACTGGAAGGTGCGGTCGCAGGCCGTGAAGACGCCCTCATGCTCGCCCCAGCTTGTGGCCGGCAGCACCACGTCGGCCATGGCCGCGGTCTGGGTCATAAAGATGTCCTGGCACACGAACAAGTCGAGCTTCTCAAGCATCTTGGTAAGATGCGGCACATCCGGCTCGGTTTGGACGGGATCCTCGCCGAAGTTATAGAAGGCGCGGATCTTGCCCTCTTCGATGAGCCTCGGCAGATCGGAAACCTTGTAGCCCACATGATCCGACAGCGCCTCCACCGGCACGTTCCAGTGGTCGGCGAACTTCTGGCGGATATCCGGGTCGGTGACCTTCTGATAGCCGGGGAAGTAGTTGGGCAGCGCCCCCATGTCGCAGGCACCTTGGACGTTGTTCTGGCCGCGTACCGGCGCCACGCCCGAATTGGGCTTGCCTATCTGGCCGCTGACGCAGGCGATGGCGGCGCAGGCGTGCACGGCTTCCACGTTCTGGAGGTGCTGGCAGACGCCCATGCCCCAGCACAGGATGGAGGACGGCTCGGCGGTAGCGTACATGCGGGCAGCCTCGCGGAGCAGCTGCGGGTCGACGCCCGTGATCTCCTGAGTGTTTTCCGGCGTGTACTCCTTGATGGTGTCCCACCACTCGTCGAAGCCGAGGGTGTGCTCCTTGACGAATTCCTCGTCCACCAAGCCTTCGGTAACGATGACGTTGGCAAACGCGTTCAGGAAGGCGATGTTGCTGCCGTTCTTAAGCGGCAGGTAGATGTCGGCGATGCGCGCTGTCTCGATGACGCGCGGGTCGGCGACGATGATCTTCGCGCCCTTCTCCTTCGCCTTGACGATGCGGCGGGAGACGATGGGGTGCGAGGCGCTCGGGTTGTACCCGAACAGGAACAAGCAGCCTGCGTCCTCCATGCCGGGGACGCCGCAGCTCATGGAACCAGCTCCGAGGGTGTCAATCAGACCGACGACAGTGGGGCCGTGTCAAGTTCGGGCGCAGTTGTCTATGTTGTTCGTACCGAGACAGGCGCGCGTGAAACGCTGCATGGCCAGGTTCGACTCGTTGCCGGTGCCGCGGGAAGACCCCGTGGTCATGATGGCGTCGGGGCCGTACTTCTCCTTGATCTCCATCAGCTTGGAAGCCGTGAAGTCCAGGGCTTCGTCCCAGGTGACGCGCTCGAGCTTCCCGCCCTTCTCGCGACGCAGCATCGGATGGTACAGGCGCGGCGTGAGGATCTTCGTGTCGTTCACGAAATCATAGCCGCACATGCCTTTCAGGCACAGCTCGCCTTGGTTGGTCAGGCCATCCAGGCCCTCCGAGCCGACGATCTGGTCGTTCTCTACCAGCAGGTTCAGCTTGCAGCCTGCCCCGCAGTACGGGCAGACGGCCATGTGCTTCTCCATCAGGCTCTCCTCTCTTTCCTCGGTTATCGTCCTAGTTCAACGGCACGCTCGAGAAGCTCGCGTGCGCCTCGGCGGCCGCCCGGCGCTTCTCACGCTGGCGTCGTTCGAGCTCCTCCTCATCCACAAGCAGCAGACCGCCGGTGGGGCAGGCAGCCACGCAGGCAGGGCCGCCCTCGCGGTCGACGCACAGGTCGCACTTGATGATGG
>CANSQW010000007.1 GCA_947649215.1 uncultured bacterium
CATGCGGTCGGTGCCGAAGCCGAGCACCTGGTACATCATGTCCACGGTGCCCGCCTCTGCGTCGGCGGCGTAGATGCCGAGGGGCCGGCGCAGGATGTGATCGTCCATGCCGGGGACGCGGACGTGGACGAACTGCCCCGGCCGCGCGGCGCCCGCGATGGCGGGGGCCTCCACGGTCATGAGCCAGATGCCGCGCCCGAGCTCCTCGTTGACGAGGATGGGCGCCTTCTCGTTGCAAAGCGTTGTCACGTCCGTCCTTTCCCGCCCGAAGGGGCGTTCATCGGTCTTGCGGCTTTTCGGGAGCGCGCGGGGCGCCTACTCGGCGAAGTGCTGGGGAAGGTCCTGGAGGGCTATCACCTTGAGGCCGGCGTCGCGCACCACCTCCATGCCGGCCACCATGGCCTGGGCGCCGGCCAGCGTGGTCACGTAGGTGACGCCGTGGCGCACGGCGGCCATGCGCAGCTCGTAGCCGTCGCCGCGGGTGGCGGTGCCGAAGGGCGTGTTGACCATGAAGGAGATCTCGCCGGCGGCGATGCGGTCCATGATGGAGGACGATCCCTCGTGGATCTTGCCGATCTCCTCGCACTCCACGCCCACGGCGCGCAGGGCGCGGGCCGTGCCCTCGGTGGCGGCGATGCTGAAGCCCAGACGCGCGATGTCGCGGGCGATGGGCACGAGCTCGCGCTTGTCGCGGTCGTTCACCGAGAGGAACGCCGTGCCGCCGGAGGGCAGCGCGTAGCTGATGGCCAGCTGGGTCTTGGTGTAGGCCGCCGGGAAGTTACGGGCGATGCCCATGACCTCGCCGGTGGACTTCATCTCAGGTCCCAGCACCACGTCGGCGCCGGGGAAGCGGCCGAAGGGCATGACCGCCTCCTTCACGCTGAAGTAGTCGAGGCGCCGCTCGTCGTCGGGCAGGCCCAGCTCGGCCAGCTTCTCCCCCGCCATGACGCGGGCCGCCAGCTTGGCCAGCGGCACGCCGGTGGCCTTGGAGACGAAGGGCACCGTGCGGCTCGCGCGCGGGTTGGCCTCGATGACGTAGATGACCGTGTCCTTGATGGCGAACTGGATGTTGATGAGCCCCACCACGCCCAGGCGCAGGGCCAGGCGCCGCGCGATGGAGCGCAGGCGGGCCTGGACGGCCTCGGACAGCGAGAAGGGCGGCGTGCAGCAGGCCGAGTCCCCGGAGTGGATGCCTGCCATCTCGATGTGCTCGAGGATGCCGCCGACGTAGACCTCCTCGCCGTCGCAGAGCGCGTCGAGGTCGACCTCCACGGCGCCCTCCAGGAAGCGGTCGAGGTAGACGGGGTGGTCGGGCGAGATGCGGGCCGCCTCGCCCATGTACTTCTCGAGCTGGGCGCCGTCGTAGACGATGGCCATGCCGCGCCCGCCGAGTACGTAGCTCGGGCGCACGAGCAGCGGGAAGCCGATCTGGTCGGCCACGGCGCACGCCTCCTCGAAGGTGGAGGCCATGCCGGCGGCCGGGTAGGTGATGCCCATCTCGTCGAGGATGGCGGAGAAGCGGTCGCGGTCCTCGGCCAGGTCGATGGCCTCCGGGCTCGTGCCGAGGATGGGCACGCCGGCCGCCTCGAGGGCGCGGGCCAGCTTGAGCGGCGTCTGGCCGCCGAGGGTGACCACCACCCCGTCGGGCTGCTCGACGTCCACGATGTCCATGACGTCCTCGAAGGTGAGCGGCTCGAAGTAGAGCTTGTCGGAGGTGTCGTAGTCGGTGGAGACGGTCTCGGGGTTGCAGTTGACCATGATGGTCTCGTACCCGGCCGCGGCCAGCGCGTAGGAGGCGTGCACGCAGCAGTAGTCGAACTCGATGCCCTGGCCGATGCGGTTGGGGCCGGCGCCGAGGATCATGGCGCGGCGGCGCTCCTTCGGCGCCACCTCGGACTCCACGGCGTCGTAGGTCTTGTAGTGGTAGGCCGTGGAGGAGGGGAACTCGGCCGCGCAGGTGTCGACGGTCTTGAACGCGGGGCGTACGCCGCACATCTTGCGGCAGGTGCGCACGGTGAGCTCGTCAGAGCCGGTGAGATGCGCGATCTGCGCGTCGGAGAGGCCGTAGCGCTTGGCCACGAGGAACGCGTCGCGGTCGAGCTCGTCCAGGCGCATGCCGGAAAGCGCGCGCTCGACGGCCACCATATCGGCCATGCGGTGCAGGAAGAACGGGTCGATGCCCGTGGCGGCGTGCACATCAGCCACGGTGCGCCCGCGCCGCAGAGCCTCGGCCACGAAGAGGATGCGCTCGGCGGTGGGGCGCGCCACGAGGTCGTCGAGCTCGGCGTCTGAGGCCGCCCCCTCGACGCCCCGCCCGTCGCCGCCGAGGCCCGCGCGCCCGTTCTCGAGCGAGCGCATGGCCTTGCCGAGCGCCTCCTCGAAGGTGCGCCCGATGGCCATGATCTCGCCGACGGCCTTCATGCGGGTGGACAGCGTGTCGTCGGTGCCCTGGAACTTCTCGAACGCGAAGCGCGGCACCTTCACCACGCAGTAGTCGATGGAGGGCTCGAAGCAGGCCGGGGTGGCCTTGGTGATGTCGTTGGTGATCTCGTCGAGGGTGTAGCCCACGGCGAGCTTGGCAGCGGCCTTGGCGATGGGGAACCCGGTGGCCTTGGACGCGAGGGCCGACGAGCGCGACACGCGCGGGTTCATCTCGATGATGACCATGCGGCCGTTCTCAGGGTTGACGGCGAACTGCACGTTGGAGCCGCCCGTCTCCACGCCGATCTTCTCGAGGATGGCGAGCGACGCCACGCGCATGCGCTGGTACTCGACGTCGGAGAGCGTCTGGGCCGGGGCCACGGTGATGGAGTCGCCGGTGTGCACGCCCATGGGATCGAAGTTCTCGATGGAGCAGATGATGATGCCGTTGCCCGCGCGATCGCGCATCACCTCCATCTCGAACTCCTTCCAGCCCTCGATGGACTCCTCGACGAGCACCTCGCCGGCCGGGGAGAGCTCGAGGCCCTGGGACACGATGAGGCGCAGCTCGTCCATATCGTGCGCGATGCCGCCGCCTGCGCCGCCCAAGGTGAACGAGGGCCGCAGCACCACGGGGAATCCCAGGTCGGCGACGATGGCCTCGGCGTCGGCCACCGAGTAGGCGTAGCCCGAGCGCGCGGTCTCCACGCCGAGCTCGGCCATGCACTCGTTGAAGAGCTTGCGGTCCTCGCCGCGCTCGATGGCGGCCAAATCACAGCCGATCATCTCCACGCCGTAGCGCTCGAGCACGCCGGACTTGGCCAGGTCGACGGCCGTGTTGAGGCCGGTCTGGCCGCCGAGGGTAGGCAGCAGTGCATCGGGGCGCTCACGCTCGATGACCTTCTCGACGAACTCGGCGGTGATGGGCTCGACGTAGGTGGCGTCCGCCAGCCCGGGGTCGGTCATGATGGTGGCCGGGTTGGAGTTGACGAGGATGACGCGGTAGCCGTCCTCCTTGAGCACCTTGCAGGCCTGGGCGCCCGAGTAGTCGAACTCGCAGGCCTGGCCGATGACGATGGGGCCCGACCCGATGACGAGGATGGACTTGATGTCTTCGCGCTTGGGCATTTAGGCCACGCTCCCCTCTGCGGCGCCGGCGGCGTCCTCGGCGAAGCGCCAGCCGTTCAGGCGGTCCTTCGCGATGTCGATGTCCAGATAGTCCGCGCGACCGTCCATGAGGCGCGTGAAGGCGGTGAAGAGGTAGTGGGCGTCGGTGGGGCCCGGCGAGGCCTCGGGGTGGTACTGCACGCTGAAGGCGGGAATGTCCAGGCACGCGATGCCCTCGGCGGTGCCGTCGTTGAGGTTGACGTGGGTGAGCTGGATGCGGCCGAAGCGCTCGTTGGCGACGACGGGCGCGCACGCGGCCCGAGCCCAGAAGCGCAGGTCGTCCTCGTGGCCCCTGAAGCCGGCCGAGAGCTCGGGCACGAGCTCGCCGAGGGAGGGGAACACCAGGCCGAAGCCGTGGTTCTGCGCGGTGATCTCCACGCGCCCGGTGCGCAGGTTCATGACCGGCTGGTTGCCGCCGCGGTGGCCGAACTTGAGCTTCTCGATGGCGGCGCCGCAGGCCTTGGAGATCATCTGATGGCCCAGGCAGATGCCGAATACGGGCACGCGCCCGAGCAGCTGCTCCACCTGGCGGTAGGTGCCCTCCACCGCCTCCGGGTCGCCCGGGCCGTTGGAGAGGAACACGCCGTCGGGCTCCATGGCCAGCACGTCGGCGGCCGGGGTGTCCCAGGGCACGACGGTCACGTCGCAGCCCACGCGCACGAGGTTCTCGAGAATGGAGCGCTTGGCGCCGCAGTCGTAGGCCACCACGCGGTAGCGCGGCGCGTCCGCGTCGGCCAGGGCGAAGCGCTGGCTTTCGGGCAGGTCGGCGGCGGTGAAGGAGGCCGGCGCCTCGCGCGAGACCGTGGCGGCCAGGTTCACGCCGACGATGGACTCGCTCGCGCGCGCCTTGGCTATGAGGCTTTCCGGGTCGGCGTCGACGGTGGAGAGCACCGCGCGCTGGGCGCCGTGGTCGCGGATGTGGCGCACGAGGGCGCGCGTGTCGATGCCCTCGGCGGCCACGATGCCGTGCTGCTCGAGGAAGGCCGGCAGGCTCATCTCAGAGCGCCAGTTGGACGGCGTGGCGCACAGGTCGCGCACGACGAGGCCGCGCAGGGCGGGGCGCTCGGACTGGCAGTCGTCCAGGTTCACGCCGTAGTTGCCGATCTGCGGGTAGGTCATGGTGACGATCTGGCCGGCGTAGGAGGGGTCGGTGATCACCTCCAAGTAGCCCTCGAGCGACGTGTTGAAGCAGATCTCGCCGAAGACCTCGCCCTCGGCGCCTGCGGCGGTGCCCTCGAACACGGCGCCGTCCTCGAGCGCCAGCACGGCGCGGCCGCGCGCGGGCTTCGTCGTGGACGCCAGCAGCTTATCGGATATCTCGCTCAAGCCTCTTTCCCTTCTCTCTCGGGCGACCGGCCCCTTCCCTCCCCCTCAGCTCCGCGTCCCGCGCGGGCCGCCCCGCGCGCCTGGGCGCGAAAACGCCCCCGTCACGGACGAGGGCGCACTGGTGGTGGGGTTAGGTTGTGTGTCGCGCACCTTGTCGGTCTCTCTGTACCGCCTTAAAGGCTGAGAGACAGTATACGCCGTGGCGCCCCGATTATGAGCGGAAAACGCGGAATTACCCGCCGGGGGTGCAAGCGGCGCCGGCGGGTTCCGCCGATCCTTGCCAGCGCGCGGAATCGGGCGGGTCGGAGGGGCGGCAGGCGGCTGCGAGGCCGCACGGTGGCCCGACGCACCGAATTCGAGCGCAAAGTGGCCAAAAAAGTCGACTTGACGACGGAATGGGCGCGAAGGCGGGCGCGTGACGCGGGAAGCGCCCGTGGCCGCCGAGCGCGACCTGGGGTTTTGCGCAAGGCGCCGCGGGCGGGGGCTCGCAGGGGGCCGGCTTTCGTCGTCAAGTCGACTTTTTTGGCCAGTTTAGGCCGCCGTTCTGCGCAAGGCGGCGCGCAGCTGGGTTGGGGGGCGCCGGCGCCAGAGCCGCGCCCGGCCGGACTGGGGCGCTCCCCCGCGGAAGTCCGCCCACGGGGGGGAGCGGACTGGGGCGCTTCCCCGCGCGCCCTACTCCCCCGCCAGGCGGTAGCTCACAAGGGAGGGACGGCCCGTCCAGGGGTCGGGCTCGATGAGCGCGTCGAGACCGAACACGTCGCGCAGCAGGGGGGCGGTCATCACCTCGTTCGGGGTGCCGGCGGCGCGCACGGTTCCGTCGCGCATCGCGATCATCCAATCGGCGAAGCGCGCGGCCAGGTTGAGCTCGTGGATGACGAGCGCGATGGTCTTGCCCTGCTCGCGGTTGAGGTCGCGCAGAAGCTCGAGCACCTCTAGCTGGTGGGCCATGTCGAGGTAGGTGGTGGGCTCGTCGAGCAGGATGAGGCCCGTGTCCTGCGCGAGCGCCATGGCTATCCAGGCGCGCTGGCGCTGGCCGCCGGAGAGCGCGTCGATGGCGCGGTCGGCGAAGGGGGTCAGGTGCGTGAGGCCGAGCGCCCAGTCGATGATGGCGCGGTCGTCGCGCGTGAGCCGGCCGAGGCCGCGCTGGTGCGGGTAGCGCCCGTAGGCCACGAGCTCGCCCACGGTGAGGCCGCCGGGGGCCTGGGGAGCCTGGGGCAGGAGCGCCATCTGGCGCGCCACCTCGGCGGTGGGCAGCTCGGCGATGGCGCGGCCGTTGAGGTAGACCGAGCCCGCGCGCAGGGGCATGGTGCGGGCGAGCGCCTTGAGCAGCGTCGACTTGCCGCAGCCGTTCGGGCCGATGACGACGGTCACGCGCCCGGCGGGCACGGCCACGTCCATCGGCTCGATGATGACGCGCTCGCCGTAGCCCACCGAGATGCCCTCGCCGCGCAGGGCCGCCTCGGAGAAGCGGTCGCAGGAGCTGTCGCAGCCCTCGCAGAGGGCGGGCTCCTCCGCGCGGACGTCGGCGGACGCCGCGTCGAGCGCGCGCTCCTCGGGCGACTCCGCGCCCGCGAGCACGCCGGCGCGTGCCTCGGCCGCCTTCTCGGCTCTTCTCCTCATCGGCCTCTCCTCTCTACGACTTGGCCAGCAGGTACAGGAAGTACGGCGCGCCGATGACGGCGGCCACGATGCCGACGGGGATCTCGTTGGGCATGAGCAGCGTGCGCGAGATGATGTCGGCCGCCAGCATGAGCACGGCGCCCACGAGCACCGTCGCGGGGATGAGCACGCGGAAGTTGGGCCCCACCAGGCGCCGCGCCAGATGCGGGCAGACGAGCCCCACGAAGGTGAGGCCGCCGCCGATGGCGCAGCAGAGCCCCGAGCAGCCGACGGCCACAGCGAGCAGGCCGGCGCTTGTCCGACGCACGTCGACGCCGAGGCCGGTGGCTGCCGCCTCGCCGAGCGCGAGCACGTTCAGGGTGCGCGCCGCAAAGAGCGCGATGGTGACGAGCACGGCCAGGCCCACGGCGAGCATGATGACGTTTGGCCAGGTGGCACCCCAGATGCTTCCGGCCAGCCAGTTCTGGACGAAGGCGTAGTCGCCATCCCCCATGCGCAGCATGAGCAGCGAGGTCACGCTGCCGAGCCCGGTGGCGAGCGCCACGCCGATGAGCAGCAGCCGCGCCGGCGAGGACGCGCCGCGCACGAGCGAGAGCCGCCAGCCGATAAGGGCCGTGGCAAGCGAGCCGGCGAAGGCGAGCACGGGCAGGGCCGCGCCGGAGGGCATGAGCCCCTCGGGGACGAACACGATGAACGCGGCCACGAGCAGGCCCGCGCCGGCGTTGATGCCGAGCACGCCCGGGTCGGCCATGTCGTTGCGCGAGACGCCCTGGAGCAGGCAGCCCGCCACGGCCAGCCCGATGCCCACGAGCATCGAGGCGAGCACACGCGGCAGGCGCAGCTCCACGAGGGTGTAGGCAAGCGACTGCGGCGCCGTGCCGGCGATGACCTGCCCCAGCTCCTCAAGCGAGATGCTGCGGTAGCCGGCGTTCACGTCGGCCCAGAGCGCGCCTACGGCGAGGGCCGCGAGCACGATGAAGACGAGGGCGATCCGCCCCCTCCTGCGCACATCAGCCAAGGCCGGCCTCCTCCCTGCGGGCGCACCAGATGAAGAACGGCACGCCGATGACGGCGAAGATGAGCCCGATGGGCACCTCGCCCGGCGCCGCGAGGGTGCGGGCGAGCACGTCGGCCACGAGCATGAAGAGCGCGCCGCCCACGATGGACGCGGGGATGACGGCGCGGTAGTCGGCGCCCACGAGGCGCCGCATCACGTGGGGCACCATAAGGCCCACGAAAGCCACCGGGCCGGCAAGGGCCACGGCGGCGCCGGCCAGCACGAGCACGACGACCAGGCAGAGCGTGCGCGAGCGCGTCACCGGCACGCCGAGCCCGAGGGCCGCCTCCTCGCCGAGCGAGAGCACCGCCACGCGCCGAGAGAGCGCGCAGGCGGCGGCGAGGGCTGCCAGGATGAAGGGGGCGGTGAGCGCGAGCGACTCGGCGCGGATGCCGGCCACGCCGCCTGCCGTCCAGAACGTGAGGCTGTAGCCGATGTTGAAGAAGATGGCCACGCCCTGCGCGAGCGCCGTGAGGAACAGGCCCACCGCGCAGCCGGCCAGCACGAGGCGCACCGGATCGACATCACGGCGCCGGAAGCTCACCGCGCCGTAGACCACCGCCAGGGCGAGCGTCGCGCCGGCGAAGGAGCAGAGCACCACGCCCGAGAAGCTCATCCCGGGCAGGAGCGCCAGGCAGAGCGCCAGGGCGAAGGCGGCGCCGGCGTTGATGCCGAGGAGCCCCGAGTCAGCCAACGGGTTGCGGGTGACGCCCTGCATGACGGCGCCGGCCACCGCGAAGGCCGCCCCCACGAGCACGCAGCCGAGGGTGCGCGGGCCGCGCAGCTCAAGCACGGCCACGTGCTGCTGGTCGGCCATGTCCGGGCTCAGGAGCGCGCCGATCACCTGGTCGGGCGGGATGGGGGTGCTGCCGAGGAACAGGGAGAGCCCGGCGGCCAGGACGACCGCCAAAGCTCCCCCTGCGAGGACGAGCGCTGTGCGTAGGCGCGGCACGGACGAGCGCTCCGGGCGCCTAGGCCGCGTCGCCGGCGTGGGCGCGGAAGAAGTCGGTAAAGGCCTCCAGCTGGTTCGTCAGCGTGATGGGGTCGCGGTGCATGAAGGCCACCTGCTCGTAGGGCATCACGCGGTTGGCCTGCACGGCGGGCAGGTTCTGCCAGAGCTGCGAGCCGTCCACGTAGGCGCTGTCGGCGCCGTCGAGCACGCCGTAGCAGATGAAGTCGCCGGCATACTGCGGCAGGGCCTCCACCGAGATGACCTCGTAGGCCTCATCGCCGTCCACCATCGGGCCCTGGATGGCCGCAGGCGCCTTGAGCCCCCACTTGTCGTAGAGGATCGATCCGCCGCGGGCGAAGTGGCTGCCCATGACGTAGATCTCCTGCGGCCATACCTCCATGATGGACACGGTGCGGTCGCCCACGATGCGGACCATCTCGTCCTTGACGGCGGCCACGCGGTCGTTGAACTCGTTGATATAGGCGTCGGCGGCCTCCTCGCGGTTGACGAGCGAGGCGAGGTAGCGGAAGAGGTCCTCGTCGGAGCGCGTGCCGTCGGCGACGTAGACGGTGGGCGCGATCTTGGCGTATTTGTCATAGTCAGCCTCGGTGATGGTGATGATGAGGTCGGGCTGCTTCTCGGCGATCATCTCGAGCGAGGTCTCAGCCGATACGGTGTTGAGCGGCTCGATGCCGTCGCACAGCCCCGCGAGGAAGGGGTTGTTGAGCGCGTAAGGCGAGGCGATGACCGGCTTCACGTCCACGGCCAAAAGCTCTCCCAGGTAGTAGTCGGAGACGATGACCTGGGGGTCGACGGGAATCTCCACCGGTCCTTTATCGGTATCGACGGTGCGCCTGGCGCCGGAGCCCTTGGCAGAGTCGCCCGCGTTGGCGCCGGCAGACGAGCCGGCGGACGCTCCCCCGCCCGCCGAGCAGCCAGCCAGGGGGACGGTGAGGGCCGCGGTCGCCATCAGCGCCGCGAAGGATCGACGGGTCATCGACTTCATGGTGTTCCTTTCGCTCGGGGCATCGCGCGCGGCCGGCGACCAGGTTCTGCGCCTGTCTCGCCCACCTACGGTGCGCCGCCTATATTGTTTACCAAATATAACTTATGGTGTCACAAATTATCCGAGGTTTACTTTTCTTCACGAATCAGCCAAAACCCTCGGGACGAGCGCTATTGTACGGGCGCTTTCCCGGCCGTCGGGAACCTGTTAATCCCCCGGGGCGGAACCGTAGCGCGCTCGGGGGATGTTCTTGGCCATTTTTGCCGTGGTTTACGCTGACTTCGCGAACCCGGTAACGCAGCAACGAACTCGCCACAACGCTGACCTGGGAAAACGTCTGGCCGAATGAAGGGGAATCCAGCTTGAGGGGCTGATAGCTGCGTAAACCAGGGTGTTTTTGGCCAGAAACTCGAGATCCCCACGTCGAGCGCAGGCCAAAGGGCGGCGCAAGCCTCCGGTGGGCGCAAAAAAAGGCGGCCCCGCGATGGGGGCCGCCTCCTCAGGCACGCGAATGGGCGTGATGCGCTACTCGACGATGCGTCCGTCCTCCATGGTGGCGTAGCCGGCGACGTAGGTGTCGGTGGCGCGGCCGGTGAGCTCGGCGCCAATGAAGCCGGAGTTCACCGCCTTGGAGAGGAAGTCGCCCTCCTCGACGGTCCACGCAGCGTCCGGGTCGATGACCGTCAGGTCGGCCACGGAGCCGGCCGCCAGCTTGACGGGCTCCTCGCGCAGGATGGCGCGCGGGGCCACGGCCATGAGCTCCACCATGCGGTCGTAGCCGATGACGCCGGCGCCCACCAGGTGGGTGAGCACGAGCGCAAGCGAGGTCTCCAGGCCGGTCATGCCGAAGGGCGCCAGCTCGAACTCGCGATCCTTCTCCCAGGCGGTGTGGGGCGCATGGTCGGTGACGATGGCGTCCACCGTGCCGTCGGCCACGCCGGCCACGAGCGCGGCGGCATCGGCGGCGGTGCGCAGCGGCGGGTTCACCTTGAGCGCGGTCTGGTACTCCGGCCCGATGGCGTCCTCGGTGAGGAACATATGGTGCGGCGTCACCTCGCAGGTGACGGGCAGGCCCTCGGCCTTCGCGGCGCGCACCAGCTCGAGCCCGCGGGCGGTGGTGACGTGCTGGATGTGCAGCGGGCAGCCGGTGAGGCGGGCGAGCGCGATGTCGCGGGCGATCTCGATCTCCTCGCCCTCGGCCGGCCAGCCGAGCATCCCCAGGCGGGTGGAGGCCACCCCCTCGTTCACCTGGCCGTCGCCCACGAGCGCGTCGTCCTGGCAGTGCACCATCACGGGCACGTCGAACTGCTTGGCGTAGTCCATGACGCGACGCATCATGCCGGTGTCCTGGATGCCGCGGCCGTCGTCGGTGAAGGCCTGAGCGCCGTGGGCGCGCATGTCGCCCATGTCGGCGAGGGTGTCGCCGCCGAGGCCCTTGGAGCAGGCGCCGGCCACGATGACGCGGCACTTCCCCACCGCGGCCGCGCGGGCCTTCACGTACTCGACGCCGAGCGCGTTGTCGATGACGGGAGAGGTGTTGGGCATGGCGCAGACCGCGGTGAAGCCGCCGTGGGCCGCCGCGCGGGTGCCCGACGCGATGTCCTCCTTCTGCTCGAAGCCCGGCTCGCGCAGGTGCACGTGCATGTCCACGAGGCCCGGGACGATGATCTTGCCGGAGAGGTCGCGCTCGACGCCCTTCTCCATGACCAGGTCGTGGCCGATCTCGACGATGCGGCCGTCGCGGATGAGGATGTCGGCCACCTCGTCGAGGCCGACCTGGGGGTCGATGAGGCGGGCGCCTTTAAGCATCAAAGCCATCGTTGGAACCTCCTAGCAGAAGATAGAGAGCGGCCATGCGCACGAGCACACCGGCATAGACCTGGTCGAGGATGACGGAGCGCTCGGGGTGGTCGGCCATGAAGCTGTCGAGCTCCACGCCGCGGTTGATGGGGCCGGGGTGGCAGACGAGCGCATCGGGCTTCATGAGGCGGTCGCGCTCGCGGGTGAGGCCGAAGAGCTGGTTGTACTCGCGCAGGGACGGGTAGGGCGCGCCCTCGAAGCGCTCGCGCTGGATGCGCAGCATGTAGACGACATCCAGCTCGGGCAGGGCCTCGTCCAGGTTATAGGTCACGTGGTCGGCGCCGAGCACGTCGGGGCGGGCGGGCATGAGGGTGGGGGGTGCTATGACCGTCACCTCGCAGCCCATGATCTTGAGGGCCGGGATGAGCGAGCCGCACACGCGGGAGTGGCCGATGTCGCCCACGACGCCCACGTGCAGCTTGTCGAAGGAGCCCTTCTTCTCCCAGATGGAGTACAGGTCGAGCAGGGCCTGGGTGGGGTGCTGGTGCTTGCCGTCGCCCGCGTCGATGACCGCCACGCCGGACACGTCGGCGATCTTGCGCGGCACGCCGGCGTGCTTGTCGCGCACGACGATGCAGTCGATCTTGTAGGCGCACAGCGTCTCCACCGTATCCACGAGGCTCTCGCCCTTCACCGTGGAGGTGGACGACCCGCCGAAGTTCAGCGAGTTGGCCGACAGGCGCTTCTCGGCGATCTCGAAGGACGAGCGCGTGCGGGTGGACGGCTCGTTGAACATGTTGACCACGGTGAAGCCCTTGAGCGTGGGCACCTGCTTGATGCGCCTCTCGTTGACTTGCTTGAACTTCTCCGCCGTCTCGAGTATCAGCATGAGGTCGTCTGCGGAATACTCGGTGATGTCAATCAGATGCTTGTGGGAAAACGACATCCCTTACTCACCTCCGGTCTTCTGGATGGGCGCGGCGCCGGCACGGTCGCCGGGGCCCATGGCCAGGATCTCGACGGCCGAGGTGCCGTCGATGTCCTTCAGGAACAGGCGCACGTTCTCGTCGGAGGACGAGGGGACGTTCTTGCCAACGTAGTCGGCGCGGATGGGCAGCTCGCGGTGGCCGCGGTCCACGAGGACCGCCAGCTGGACGGCGGCCGGGCGGCCGATGTCCATGAGGGCGTCGAGCGCGGCGCGGATGGTGCGGCCCGTGTAGAGGATGTCGTCGACGAGGACGACGGTCTTGCCGTCGATGTCGAACGGGATGTCGGTGGAGTGAACCTCGGGCGCGAAGTGCGTCATGAAGTCATCGCGATAGAAGCTGATGTCGAGCGCACCGAGCGGGACGGCCACCCCCTCGATCTCCTCGATCCTGCTCGCCAGCATCTTGGCGAGCAGATCGCCGCGCGTGACGATGCCCACCAGGGCGATCTGCGCGGCTCCCTTGTTGGTCTCGAGGATCTGATGCGCGATGCGCGTCAACGACCGCTCGATCTCATCGGCGTCCATGCAGATGGACTTGACGGTTCCTGCGTCGTTCATACACACTCCCTTCTTCATCGAAAGTGCGTACAGGCGAAACCGGCCGTACCTCCGGCGCAAGCGCTGGCTCGGGCGGCGCAGGGCAAAAAACAAGCCCTGTCCCCTCTGGGCCAAGGCTTCCTCCGTCGTGCCCCTATCGTGGGGCGGTGGTGCGTGCCTTGTCGGTCTCTCTGTACCGCATTTAAAGGACGCTGCCAGTATGCGCCCCTCCCGCCCGAAGCGCAACCCCCGAAGTTGTGTTTTTGGCCAGCGGGCGCGTTGGCGCGCCGCTAGAATGCCAGGGAGAGCGAAGGAGGAGGCCATGGCCCATCAGATCAGGAGGGGCGCGCCTGCCACGGTGCGCGCCGCGCGCGCTGCCGACTGGGACGCGATACGCGCCCTCGCGCGCGAGGAGGATATGGGGGAGCTGGCGGATGCGGGACGCACGCTCGTGGCCGAGGACGCAGACGGGCTCTTCCTCGGGTTTCTGCGCCTCACCTGGGCAGACGGCGTCGCCTACGTGAACCCCGTGGCGGTGGCGCCCTCCGCCCGGCGGATGGGCGCCGGGCGGGCGCTCATGGAGGAGGCTCGCCGGCAGGCAGGCGCGCTGCGTCTCGTCGCGCGCGGGCGCTCCGTGCCGTTTTACGAGGCGCTCGGCTGCCGGCCCGTGCCCTGGGCGGCCATCGCGGGCGCCATCGCCGCAGACTGCGACGGCTGCGACAAGCGCGCGTGCGCGCCCGTGCCGATGGCCTGGGACGAGGGCTAGCCCGGCGCTCCCCTACTCCTCGATGCCGTCGTTGGTGCGGATGAGCTTGCGCTTGATCTTGCCGCCGATGGTCTTGGGCAGTTCGTCCACATACTCGATGATGCGCGGGTACTTGTAGGGCGCCGTGGTCTTCTTCACGTGCTCCTGCAGCTCGCGGGTGAGCGCGTCGGTGCCCTCGTAGCCCCGGGCCAGCACCACCGTGGCCTTCACCACCTTGCCGCGGATGGGGTCCGGCGCCGCCGTGACGGCGCACTCCACCACAGCCGGGTGCTCCACCAGCGCGCTCTCCACCTCGAAGGGGCCGATGCGGTAGCCCGAGCACTTGATGACATCGTCGTTGCGGCCCACGAAGAAGCAGTAGCCGTCCGAGTCGCGCCAGGCCATGTCGTGGAGGTTGTAGTACTCCCCTCCCACAGCCTCGGCGGTCTTCTCGGGGTTGCCGTAGTAGCCGACGAACAGGCCCGGCGGGTAGGCCTCTTTCAGGCCCGTCACGCAGATGGCGCCCTCCTCGCCGTCCTCCACTTCCCGGCCGTCATCGTCCAGGAGCTTCACGTTCAGCAAGGGCGACGGCTTGCCCATGGAGCCGGGGCGCGGCTCCACCCAGGGGAAGGTGGCCAGGAGCACCGGCCCCTCGGTCTGGCCGAAGCCCTCGCGGATCTTCTTGCCCGTGAGCCGCTCCCACTGGATGGTCACCTCCGCGTTCAAGGGCTCGCCGGCCGTGGCGAAGTTCTCCACGCTGGACAGATCGTAGGCCGCCACGTCCTCCTGGAGCATGAAGCGGTACATGGTGGGCGGCGCGCAGAAGGTGGCCAGCCGGTAGTCCTGGATCTTCTGGAGCAGCTTGGCGGGCACGAACTTCTCCATATCGTAGGCGAAGATGGTCGCGCCGCAGATCCACTGGCCGTAGATCTTGCCCCAGCCGAACTTGGCCCAGCCCGAATCGGTCACCGACATATGCAGCTTGTCCTCCTGGACCTGCTGCCAGTACTTGGCGGTGATGATGTGGCCGAGCGGGTGCGCGAAGTTGTGCTCGACGGCCTTGGGGTTGCCGGTGGTGCCGCTCGTGAAGTACATGAGCATGATGTCGGAGGACGTGACGCCGTCGGCCCCCGTCGGGCGCGCGAACTCCTCGGCCTTGCCGGCGATGAGGTCGTCGAAGTCCACCCAGCCCTCGCGCGAGCCGTCCACGATGAACCTCTCGATGAGCGAGGGGCATTCCGGCACGGCGGCCTCCACCTGCGTGCAGACGTACTCGTCGTTCACGGCCACGATGGCCTTCACATCAGCGCTGTTGACCCGGTAGGCCACGTCCTTCTTCGTCAGCTGCAGCGTAGCGGGGATGATGATGGCGCCCAGCTTGCAGAGGGCCACGGCGCACACCCAGTACTCCCAGCGCCGCCGCAGGATGCACATGACCACATCGCCCTTGCCGATGCCCCTCTCGCGAAAGGCGTTGGCTGCCTGGTTGGAGAGGCGCGCCAGGTCGCCGAAGGAGAACGTCCGCTCCTCGCCGGCGTCGTTGCACCAGACAAGCGCGCGCTTCTCCGGCTCTACGCGCGCCCACTCGTCGACGACGTCGAAGCCGAAGTTGAAGTCGGCGGGGACGTCGATGCGGAAGTTCTCGACGAAGTCCTCGTAGGAGTCGAAGTCGATGCGCGGGCAGTACCTCTTCAGCACGTGGTTCATGGTGTGGTTCCTCGGTTCTTGGCTCTGGTGTTCCCTACTCGGCGATGATGGTGATGAACTTGGCCGGCACGTCACCGCCGCAGCGCTGGCCATGGGGTATCTCGGGATTGAAGTAGACGCTGTCCCACTGCGTAAGCTCGATGTCCTGGTCGCCGATGGTGACGACGACGGTGCCCTCGATGACGAAGTTGAACTCCTGGCCATGGTGGGTCACGAGCTCGGCCGGCTCGTCAGAGGGGTCGAGCACCACGAGCAGCGGCTGCATGATCTTGTCGCGGTAGCGCCAGGCCATGTCGTCGTAGCGGTAGCCGGGGAACCGGTCGACCTCCCGGCCCTCGCCGCGGCGCACCACATGGAAGGTGTCGAGCTTGGCCGCCGTGCCCGTCAGCAGCTCGGTCAGGTCCACGCCGAACTTGCGTGCCATGTGGTAGAGCGCCGAGATGGGCACGTCCTCGCCCGTCTCCTCCCAGGAGCAGTAGGTTCCCGGGCTCACGGCGAGCTCGGCGGCCATCTCCTCCACCGTCACGTCGCAGGCCTCGCGCAGGCCCTCCATGCGCAGGCCGATGTCGGCTAGGCTGCGCTCCATGTCCTCGCCCATGCTACGCCTCCATTCCCAAGTCGATGGCCTGCTCGTTCTTCTCGATGAGGGCGGCCTTGCGGGGCGGCACGCACTTCGCGATGGCGGCGTCGAGGGTGGCGCGGCTGCAGAAGCCGCACACGGCGAAGAGCTTGCCGAGAAGCACGATGTTGGCCAGGCCCTTGAGGCCCGCCTCCTCGGCGAGCTTGGTGGCCGGCACGCCGTAGGTCTCCACGTCCTCGCGTACGCGCAAATCGGTGATCATGGAGGTGTCGGCCACGATGACGCCGCCAGGGCGCACCGCGTCGACGAACTTGTCGTAGGAGGGCTGGTTCAGGGCCACGAGCACGTCGGGCGTGGTGACGAGCGGGCTGCCGATGGGCTCGTCGGACAGCGTCACCGAGCAGTTGGCGGTGCCGCCGCGCATCTCGGGCCCGTAGGAGGGCAGCCACGACACCTCGCGGTCGTCGATGAGGCCCGCGTAGGCGACCACCTTGCCGGCGAACAGCACGCCCTGGCCGCCGAAGCCGGCCAGCACGATTCTCAGCTCTGCGCTCACTTGGCGCCTCCTTCCTCGCCTGCGGCGGAGTTGACCAGCGGGCATGCGGCCGCGCGGGCCGCCGCTGCCTCGGCGGCGTCGGCGTAGCCGTCGGCCACCACGTCTTTGTACACGCCCAGCGGATAGTAGGGCAGCATGTTCTCGCGCATCCAGTCGAAGGCCTCCTGCGGGGTGAGGCCCCAGTTGGTCGGGCAGGTGGAGACCACCTCGACGAGCGAGTAGCCCCGCCCGTTGATCTGGGTCTCGAAGGCCTTCTTGATGGCCTTCTTGGCCTTGCGCACGTTCTTGGGGCTGTCCACGCACACGCGCTCCAGGTACGCCACGCCGTCGAGCGAGCTCAGGAGCTCCGCCACGCGGATGGGATAGCCCGCGCTCGCCACGTCACGGCCGTAGGGCGAGGTCTGGGTGACCTGGTTGGGCAGGGACGTGGGGGCCATCTGGCCGCCGGTCATGCCGTAGATGGCGTTGTTGATGAAGATGACCGTGATGTTCTCGCCGCGCGTGGCCGCGTGAACGGTCTCGGCCATGCCGATGGAGGCCAGGTCGCCGTCGCCCTGGTAGGCGAAGACGACGTTGTCCGGGTGCACGCGCTTCACGGCGGTGGCCACCGCCGGGGCGCGGCCGTGGGCCGCCTCGATCATGTCGCAGCCGAAGAAGTCGTAGGCCATGACTGAACAGCCGACCGGGGCCACGCCCACGGCGTCGCCCTCCACGTCCAGCTCGTCCAGGCACTCGGCCACCAGGCGCTCCACGATGCCGTGGGTACAGCCGGGGCAGTAGTTCGTCACCACGGGAAGGAGCGCGTGGGGGCGCTCGAAGACCACCTTGGCCTCAGCGTTGTCCGCCATTCCTACTCACCGATCCTCTCGTTGATCTCCAGGATGCGCGCGAGGACCTCCTCGGGCGTGGGCACCATGCCGCCGGCGCGGCCGAGGAACTCCACGGGCGCGCGGCCCTCCACCACCAGGCGCACGTCCTCCACCATCTG